>CBFDEG010000038.1:0-20880 GCA_965603765.1 uncultured bacterium
CTTCGGCTATAATGACGGTTTGTGCGCTACAGTCCCATGTCTCGGAGTTCTTCATTACATCCACCAGTTTCCGTTTACCCAGGTCTTCCGCTATCAGACAGAGGTTGTCGCGTCGTCCCATTGACTCAACTCCTCTCGCCTTGAGACGGGCCGTTGCCGGATGGTCGATTTCAAAGAATTTCACTCCGGGGAAACCGGGTGCCAGTCGCCACCCCATCGTATCGTAACCGGCACCGAGAACAAGGACCTGCGAAGCACCACTGGCAATACCATCTCTTACCCGGCGTTCGCAAAATGCCTTTCTGTGTGCAAAGGCCACAAACTGACCCGGCAGCATCCAGTCAAACCATTCATAAACAGAGACTATTCTACGGGAACGGGCCACTCGGGTCGTTCTCGGACCAACAGCACCGGAGGCAACGAGCATTTCAGCCGTACTATCAACGAGCCCGGGAGGAAGAATTTTTTCCATTCCCTCTTTTGAGCCGAGGGTCACGATATTCAGTGCAACCTTGCGCGCGGTCATGCTTGGCCTGTTTTTATGCATATGATCTCCTTAAGCTTTTCTTGCCACAATGGCGATCTCTGGCGATTCAGGGTCAAAGGTTTTACCCGCTACGTCTGAATAGACTTCTTTAACCCTTCAGCGCTTTTCTCACATGGGCAAGCTGTTTCGTATTAAGACGGGGCTCCATTTTTACGAGTCTGAATCCTTCTTCTTTAATCAAGTGTTCATATGCTCCGCCATAACTGAGGAAGACAATATTGAATTTGTCTCTGCAAGCCCTGGCAATTTCAATATGTCTGCCCGTTTCAGCAAGGTTATAACCGGCTACTGCAAAAATAATTGTTTTCATTTTAATTCTCCTGAATATTCAGATGCGCATTGTCCGGTGCAGTCCCGCGGCGATAAAATAATCATCACCGTTTGCTATGGTATGTAACCTGCGAAAATCACAATCCACATAAAATTTCTGCGGATTAAATATAATAATAGTCTGTATTCGCGCAGAAAGTAATAACTATGTCCAAAAAGAAAAAGAAGAAAATACCCGGTCAGCCCCAAAGGAGATCCTTTCCTGAAGAGGAAAAGAGCCGCACATGGCTCGGTCTGCTTATGGATGCTTATCATATCATTGATAAGGGAGTTGCAAAGGCCATTGCATCAGAGAAGAAGAAAGGTAAGAAGCTGGCATGTGCCAAAGGGTGTTCGAACTGCTGCCGCACCCATAATGATATCCCGATCTACCCTCTCGAGATAATAGGGATAACCTGGTACGTCACAGAAAAGATAAAGGGCGATCTTCGTGAGACACTCAAGACACAGCTTGAGAGGTTTAAAAAAGGCAGTTCATGCCCGTTTCTGGTTGAAGGCTCCTGCTCTGTTCATGCGGTGCGGCCCATGGCTTGCAGACAGTTCAATGTATTTACCAGACCATGCGAAGATGGCGAGGACCCTTTTTATACAAGACGTGAAGATGTTCTGGATCCGGTGAAAAAACATGTTGACCAGGCTTTTTATATAATGCTTCCTTATTACGGAGTGGAAAAAGAGGCAGAGAGACTGCGTATGGTGGAGACAGGAGAATTTCACAAAATGGCTAAAGAGCTTCAGTCATGCAGCTGGAGAGAACTTTATAATAAAATGGAACGTTATGATAATGAAGCAGATGACCGTTAACGATAACGTATGTTAAGCATTAAGGACTGGTCTTTTTTTAGAAATTATTCTGGATACCTTGATCGCAATGTAACATATCTCAGCGTATTATCTGTAAGTTCAAAGTCTTCTGCATAAATATTTCATACACATCCAATTAAGAATTTTTAAAAAAAGACCAGTCCTTAATGCGCTCTGCTTTTGACATTTGCCGTAATAATTGATTATAAAACCTGATGAATAACCGTGAAAAATTATCAAAACTCCCCTCAGTAGATGAATATTTAAAAAGTCCGTACGGCATTAAGTGGCTTGAGTCCTTTTACAGGAAGAGGGTCATTCAATCGATCAGGGAAGTTGTAGACATGAAGCGTAAAGAGATATTGGACGGCAAAGAGCCTGAAGTATCGATGGACGCGCTTTCGCCTGATATTGAGAAGATCATCAGGCAGAGGTCTGCTTATAAGTTAAGGCCCCTTATCAATGCAACCGGTATAGTCATTCATACGAACCTCGGCAGGTCAATACTTCCTGATAAGGCGATAGAGAACATTGTTGCGACAGCCGGAAGTTATTCCAACCTTGAGTATGAAATTTCAAAGGGTAAAAGGGGCAAGCGGTATTCCCATATAAAAGATATCATCACTGAACTGACCGGTGCGGAGGATGCCATTGTTGTGAACAACAATGCAGCGGCCGTGCTTGTCTGTCTTGACACGTTCGCAAAGGGGAAGGAGGTCATTGTGTCGCGCGGGGAGCTTGTTGAGATAGGCGGTTCATTTCGTGTGCCTGATGTCATGGAATCAAGCGGCGCTATATTAAGAGAGGTCGGCACAACGAACAAGACGCATCTTGCTGATTATAAAAATGCCCTCTGCGGCAACACAGGCCTTCTGCTCAAGGTCCATCAGAGCAATTACAAGATATCAGGTTTTACAGAGGAGGTCCCGGTCGAAAAACTTGCCAGGCTCGGCAGGGAATTCAGGGTGCCGGTTGTGGATGACCTCGGGAGCGGCTGTCTTATCAGCCTTGAAAAGTTCGGGATACATGGGGAGCCGACAGTGCAGGAAGTGATAACACAGGGCGCTGACCTTGTTACCTTCAGCGCTGACAAGCTCCTTGGCGGGCCACAGGCAGGTATAATCGCGGGCAGGAAAAAACTTATTAAGAAGATAGAGAAAAACCCGATGCTTCGGGCATTGAGGATAGACAAAATGACCTTTGCCACTCTCGAGGCGGTATTTATGCAGTACCTTGATGAGGATGAGGCAATAAAGAACATCCCGACGATCAGGATGCTTACCGAGACCCGTGACATAATAAAGAAAAGGGCAAAGAAAATATTAGCTGCTCTGAAAAAGGCTGTTTCTTCCCATGCGGACATGGACATCATTCCCGATCAGTCACGGGCAGGCGGGGGATCACTGCCTGAGACAGACTTTCCCACTTTTGTGGTCGCAATAAAACCGAACTCGATCTCGGTCAATGAACTTGAAAAAAGATTGAGACTCGGCTCCCCCTCGGTGATCGCAAGGATAAAAGGAGACCTTCTGCTCATAGACGCAAGGACAGTGCAGGAGCGGGAGATTCGAATACTGGTGCAATGCATATTTGATGCATTTGAAATAAAAAAATAACAAATAACAAGCACCAAATTACAAATAAATAACAAATGATAAATCCCAAATAACAAATAAATCACAAGCACTAAATTCCAAACATGCTTGTTTGTAGTTTTGGTTATTGAGATTTGAAATTTATTTGTAATTTGTTATTTGTATTTTGTTGTTTATTTGTAATTTGGTGCTTGGGATTTGGAGTTTAATCTTTTATGAACCGTCATGTAATACTTGGAACAGCAGGACATATTGACCACGGCAAGAGTGCACTTGTGCAGGCTTTGACAGGCACTGACCCTGACAGGCTCAAGGAGGAGAAGGAACGGGGCATTACCATTGACCTCGGGTTTGCGGACCTCTCTTATCCTGACGGCCTGAATGTCGGGATCGTTGATGTGCCGGGTCATGAGAGGCTTATCAAGAACATGCTTGCGGGCGCGGGCGGTATTGATATCGTGGTCATGGTCATTGCCGCTGACGAAGGCATCATGCCCCAGAGCAGGGAGCATCTCGATATATGTAATCTGCTCAGGGTAAAGCAGGGCATTGTTGCCATTACAAAATCCGACCTTGTTGATACTGAGTGGCTCGAACTGGTCACTGATGAAGTACGGCAGTTTACGGCCGGTTCATTTCTTGAAGAAGCTGAGATAGTCCCTGTATCGTCAAAAACAGGGAATAACATGGAGTTTCTGAAAGAGAAGATAAAAGAGCTTGCCATGAATGTTGAACCCAAGTCGATAAACGGTGTCTTTCGTCTTCCTGTTGACAGGATATTCACCCTCAAAGGTTTCGGTACGGTCATTACCGGCACTGCTGTTTCAGGGAGTATATCGCTTGATGCGCCTGTTGAGATCCTGCCGTCAGGAAAGAGAACAAAGGTACGGGGCCTGCAGAGTCATGGAGAGACCTTGAAAAAGGCGTATGCCGGTCAGAGGGTGGCGATGAACCTTCAGGGTATCTCAAAGGACGAGCTTCAGAGGGGCGATGTCATTACTGTTCCTGAAAAGATAAAACCGGCATATATAGTGGATGCAAGCCTTGAGATACTGAAGAACACAGAAGTTAATAAGCTCAAGACCAGGAGCCTTGTTCATTTTCATACAGGCAGTTCCGAACTTGTTGGAAGGATAATTATTTATGGTAAGGATGAATTAAAACCCGGTGACAACGCATACTGCCAGTTCAGATTTAAGACCCCTGTTACTGTTATGGCGGGGGACAGATATATCATCAGAAAATTCTCTCCCCTTATCACAATAGGCGGCGGCGAGATACTGGATGTTTTCCCTGCAAGAAGAAGAAAAGAAGAAAAGCTCGGTGACCTTGAGACATTCGATACGGGCGGGCTCATGGAAAAGCTCGCTTTAAAGGTCCTGCTTTCCGGGTTGAACGGTGTGACTCACGCTGACCTTGCGGGCTGGATAAACTCCGGTGCCCCTGAGATAAAAAGCAGTATCTCCGCGCTTATAAAGGAGGGCCTGCTTGTCCAGGTGGATACCAGACTTATTCATAAAGAGGTGCTTGAGAGCTTCCATGAAAAGGTGATATCTGTTTTGAGTGACTTTCATAAGGAGAACCCCCTTAAACCCGGAATGCAGAAAGAGGTGGTGCGGGCTGTTTTCAGGGGACTGGAGCAGAGGTCTTTTGAGGCGTTGCTGGCCCTTGTTGATGATGCTGTATCAGAAAAAGAGCTTCTCAGAATGAAGACATTCAGGATATCTCTCAGTGCGGACAAAAAACTCGTAAAGGAAAATATTCTGAAGGTACTTGATAAAGCCGTGTTCCAGCCCCCGTCAAAGGATGAACTTGCGGAGCTGGTCTCGGTGAACACGACAGAGGCAGGGGAGCTGCTTAAGATCATGGCTTCTGAAAAAACCCTCATGAGAATAAATGACGCGCTCTATATCTCGATGAACAATTACACGAATATGATGGACCGCCTGAAGGAATTTTTTAACAAAAAGAAGGAGATGACCGTGGGCGAATTCCGCGATGTTCTTGGTACCTCCAGGAAATATGCCATCCCCTTTCTTGAATACCTTGACAGCAACAGGATAACCCTCCGGGTTGGAGAGGTCCGCAAGTTTCTGAATAAATAGTCAAAGATGCCCCTGATCTGATGCAGAAAGGCAAAATAAAGATAGGTGTCAGCGCATGCCTTTTGGGAGAGCATGTCCGTTATAACGCAGAGCTGCTTGAATATAGTCTGCCCGGCATATTCAGGGACCTGATCGAGTGGGTGCCTGTCTGTCCTGAGGTTGAATACGGGCTTCCTGTTCCTAGGGAGCCAATGCAGCTTCATGGAACTCCTGAAGCACCATCTCTTGTCACCATTCATACCCGAATTGATCATACTGCCGGGATGAAGAAGTGGGCAGATAAAAGATCAAAACAGCTTGAACATGAAGCCCTCTGCGGTTTTATATTCAAAAGCAGGTCGCCGAGCTGCGGGCTGAAGGGTGTTAAGGTCTACACCTTTTCGGGCACGGCAGCCGGAGAAGCCCCGGGCATATTTGCCAAGGCATTTATTGAACATTCCCCCCTTGTCCCTGTTGAGGACGAGGAAGGCATCCTTGATCTTCAGGTTTGTGAAGATTTCATCAAAAGGGTATTTGCCTTAAAAAAGTGGAAATGATCAAGGCCTGATATCTTCCCTCAAAATACAAAAATATTTGACAGACCCTCTGAGTGGTGATACAAATTCAGTACAGAGGTATTTATTTCTGTTTCAGGCTGAAAGCTGAAAAGAGGGAACCGGAAATGATCACAAAACAGGTCACAGGGAACAAACATAAGGTATTTATTGTGGATGATCACCCGATAATGCGTCAGGGTATCTCCCAGCTTATTAATCAGGAGATCGACCTGGTTGTGTGCGGTGATTCAGGGGATGTCTCAAAAGTAAGAAAGGCCATTGCAGAGAGTGCCCCGGATATTGTGATGGTGGACATTTCTCTGGGACAGAGCAGCGGCATATCACTTATAGAAGAGCTGGCCCATTATTACCCGGACCTTTTGATGCTGGCATTCTCAATGCATGATGAGTCCGTATATGCTGAGCGATGCCTGAAGGCAGGCGCGAAAGGGTATATCATGAAACAGGAACCGCCTGAAAAGGTTATGGCAGCATTGAGAAAGGTCCTTCGGGGAGAGATATATTTAAGTGAGAGGCTCGGCACAAAACTCCTGTATAAGCTGGTCACTAAAAAAGCTGACTCCGCAGGTTCACCGCTTGACAAGCTCAGTAACCGCGAACTTGAGGTGTTCCGGATGATAGGCAAGGGGATGAAGACCAGAGAGGTGGCCGAACAGTTGAATATAAGCATAAAGACGGTAGAGAGCTATATGAACCATATAAAGGTCAAGATGAACTTTAAAGATGCGCGCGACCTGTTTAAAAATGCTGTTCAGTGGTTGATGAACGAGAACGCATACTGAATCAGCCCACAAAGAGGGACATGGTTATGGATTATACGATCAAGGTTGGCGGTGAAGCAGGGCAGGGCGTACAGACCGTAGGGGGTACTCTTGCAAGGCTCTTTGCAAGGGACGGGTATAATGTCTTTACCCATCAGGACTATGAATCACGCGTAAGGGGCGGGCATAACTTTTATCAGATAAGGCTGTCTGACAGTCCGGTCTCCTGTTCACGGGATAAGGTGGACATCATAGTTGCGATGGACATTGAGAGCGTCCTTTATCATGAAAAAGAGCTCCTGGAAAACGGGAGAATAATTTATGATTCAGGGTCGTTGAAGAAAAAATTCGCAGGAACCCATTTCATTGATGTCCCTTTTTCAGACCTGGCAGATACACATGGAGGCAGTCGGATCATGTCCAATATTGTTGCGGTCGGTGCTGTTCTGGGCCTGCTCGGCATGAAGACGGATGTCCTGAACACGATACTCAGCGAGAAGTTCACCAAAAAAGGCGGGAGTGTTGCAGAGGGCAATATAAAGGCAGCTGAAGCCGGCCGTGACTTTGTAATGAAAAATGCCGGGGCCCTTGATCTTAAGGTGGATGACAGCGGGAAGACCTCCAAAAAACAGAAAATGCTGATTGCCGGAAATGATGCAATAGGTTTCGGAGCTCTGGCATCAGGCTTGAAGTTTTACTCTGCATACCCCATGACCCCCTCAACAGGGATACTGAACTATGCAGCAGACAGGAGTGATGAATTCGGCATTATCGTTGAGCAGGTTGAAGATGAGATAGCGGCCATAAACATGGCGCTCGGTGCCTCTTTTGCAGGGGTAAGGGCCATGACCGGGACCTCAGGCGGAGGGTTCGCATTGATGAGCGAGGGGCTCTCCCTTGCCGGGATAACAGAGACACCGCTCGTGATAGCGCTTGCACAGAGACCCGGGCCTGCAACAGGTCTTCCGACACGGACGGAACAGGGGGACCTCCAGTTTGCGCTATATACCGCGCATGGAGAATTCCCGAGGATCATCTTCGCGCCCGGCACACCTGAAGAGGCTTTCTTTCTTACGAACAAGGCCTTTGACCTGACCGAAAAATATCAGGTGCCGGTCATTATCATTACGGACCAGTACCTGGCGGACTCACAATGGACCTTTGACAGATTTGACCTGAGCAGGGTCAGGTACACTGATCACAGGCTCCGGGGAGACAGATTCAGCGGATTCAAAGGGTATAAGCGTCATGCATACACAGAGACAGGCGTGACACCCTTAGGTGTTCCGGGGGATTCAGTGCATCTTGTTGTCACTGACAGTGATGAACATGATGAAGAAGGGCATATGATAGAGGATGCTGAGACAAGAAAAAGGATGATGGACAAGCGGCTGTTCAAGAAACTTCCTCTTATCAGGCAGGAGATCGCGCCTCCCATAATGTATGGTGATGATGCCCCCGAGCTAGTGATCACGGGCTGGGGGTCAACATACGGAGTGATGAAAGAGGCGGTTGATGTTCTCTCAAAGGACAGGAAGATAGCGATGCTCCATTTCAGTGAGATATATCCGCTTCCTTCAGCCGGGGAGAGTGAGTATCTCAGTGTGCTTGAAAATGCTGAACAGACCATATGTGTTGAACATAACGCGACAGGTCAGTTTGAAAGACTTGTACGGGCGGAGACAGGGTATCAATTCAATACGAGGATACATAAATATGACGGCAGGCCGTTCACGCTTGAGGGCCTGACAGGAGAGATCAATGCCAAAGCCAGAGGATTATAACGGGATCCCCCCGGCATGGTGTCCGGGATGCGGTAATTTCGGGATACTCAGTTCATTCAAAGAGGCAATGTCGGAACTGGATATCAAACCGCATCAATTTACAATTGTCTCAGGCATAGGACAGTCAAGCAAGTTCCCTCACTATGTAAAGTGCAATACATTTAACGGTCTTCACGGAAGGGCACTTCCAGTGGCCGCGGGGATACGGCTTGCAAACCATGAAATGCCTGTGATGGTCTTTACCGGAGACGGCGACTGCTACGGTGAAGGCGGTAATCATCTTATACATGCCATTAGAAGAAACGTGAGCATCAAACTGTTTGTGCACAACAATCAGATATACGGGCTGACAAAGGGTCAGGCATCGCCAACGAGCATGGAGGGAATGAAGACAAAGGTCCAGCCTCACGGCGTGCTCGCTGAACAGCTCAACCCGATGGCGCTCGCCATCGCCCTTGACTGCAGTTTTGTTGCCCGGGGTTTTTCAGGAGATACAGAGCATACAAAATACCTGATAAAGGAGGCCGTTAACCATAAAGGCTTTTCCCTTGTCGATATTCTCCAGCCATGTGTAACATTCAATAAGACCAATACATATAAGTGGTATAAGGAGAGGGTGTACCATCTTGGGCAGGACCATTCTCCGTATGACAGGGCGCAGGCTTTTCAGAAGGCCCTTGAATGGGGGGAGAAGATACCGATCGGTATTATCTACCGGAACAGCAGGCCGGTCCAGGAGGAAAATATGCCTGTTATAAAAGATGTCCCGCTTGTAAGGCATGCCTTCGAAACATCCGGTCTTGAGAAGGAGCTGGAAAGATTTTATTAGAGCACCGGACTCGATAACTTTGATGATAGGGTGTCTCATGTAACAAAAGACGGGATTTTATAATGAACAGTTTGCGTTTCTTGAGCAATAAGGAGGATGTTATGGGTCTAAATACAAAGAACTATTCAATAGACAAGGTCATCGTTCAGGCAATTCAGATCGAGAAGCTCGGGTATGAGTTTTATATGAAGATGATGGAGAGGTTCAGCAATAATGAAAGCTTTAAGGGATTATTTGAAACACTTGCCATAAATGAACTTTCTCACGGGATGATATTTTCGGAGCTCAGAGAAAAAACAGAGAGCAAGGGCATGGCTCAAACGGACCCTGATTCTTTTTATCTCAGGTCGATCGTAGAGTCAAAGTTCTTTATGGGAGACAACAGCGCGCTCCTTATGTTCGACAGGGTGAATAGTATTTATGATGCTGTTAATTATGCCATCAGATTTGAAAAGGAGACCCTTCTCTATTTCTATTTTCTGAGAGACATGGTGAAAGAGAAAGAAGTTGTGGATGAGATCATAGAAGAAGAGAAAGGTCATGTAGTGCAGCTTAATGATTTAAAAAATAAGCTGATTTATTTCTAAAACATCACCGGCATCCCCAGGCAGTGAATTTCAGTATATATTGTAATCGAGTTCCTGCACCGGTAAGTATGATCATCCCTGCAAAGAAAGCCGCTCAGTGACAGGAGCGTGCGTCAGCCGTTTCCTGAAGTGTTTGCAGCATTTATGATAAAATACAAAACATCTTAACATCTGAAAGGACAATCAATGATGAAGGGCATTATACTGGCCGGAGGTTCAGGCACCAGGCTTTATCCGATTACACGCGTAGTAAGTAAGCAGCTTGTTCCTGTGTATGACAAACCGATGATATATTACCCGCTTTCGGTCCTTATGATGGCCGGTATCCGGGAGATACTCATCATATCGACCCCTGAGGACCTGCCGAGGTTCAGTGAGCTTTTTGGAGACGGTTCTCAGCTCGGGCTCTCTATTTCATATGCTGAACAGCCCCGTCCGGAAGGTCTGGCCCAGGCTTTTGTGATCGGGAAAGATTTCATAGGAAGTGATAAGGTTGCCCTTATACTTGGAGATAATATATTTCATGGCCATGGCCTTCAGGAGCTTTTGATCGGGGCCGCCCGGTTTGAAAAAGGCGGATTGGTCTTCGGATATATGGTGCGTGACCCGGAGCGTTATGGTGTGGTTGAATTTGACAGTAAGGGAACAGTGCTCGGTATTGAAGAAAAGCCTGAAAGGCCCAGGTCAAAATACGCGGTGCCGGGGCTTTATTTTTATGACAGCAGTGTTGTTGAAATAGCAGGGGCGCTCAAACCATCCGCGCGAGGCGAGCTTGAGATCACAGACATTAATATGGAATACCTGCGCAGGGGGGAACTGCGTGTTGAACTTCTGGGACGTGGTTTTGCCTGGCTTGATACAGGGACCCATGAATCACTCCAGCAGGCCTCCGGGTTTGTGCAGTCCATACAGGAACGTCAGGGACTCAAGATATCCTGTATCGAAGAGATCGCTTTCCGTCTTGGCTACATAAGCAGAGAGAAACTTAAAGAGCTTGCATCCGATATGCTGAAAAACGATTACGGCAGATATCTCATGGAACTGCTTGATGAAGAGAGGAACAATTAATATGCCGCCTGAATTTATTAAAACAGATCTGCCCGAAGTAGTTGTCATAAAGCCTGATGTATATGGTGACCATAGAGGATTTTTTCTTGAGACCTATCATTCCGGATTATACACGGCCGGTGGTGCAGGCCGTGTATTTGTGCAGGACAACCATTCCCATTCAACGAAACATACATTGCGGGGACTCCATTACCAGCTGAAACACCCGCAGGCAAAATTGATCTATGTGGTAAAAGGTGAGATATTCGACGTTGCTGTTGATATCCGCAAGGGTTCTCCGACATTCGGTAAATGGACCGGCTCTGTGCTTTCAGAAGATAATAAACAGCAGATGTTCGTGCCGGAAGGATTTGCGCACGGGTTCTGCGTGTTGAGCGGGACCGCTGATGTTATCTATAAATGCAGTGATCTTTATACCCCGGATGATCAATACGGGATATTATGGTCAGACCCTGAGATCGGCATCCAATGGAATGTTAATGAGCCGCTGCTTTCGGACAAGGACAGCAAGTGCCTGAAACTGAGTGAAGTGCCGGAAGAATATCTGCCTGTTTATAAGTCCTGATCTGTTCACGTTGTAGGGGCAATCCCTCTGTGGTTGCCCGTTGCCCGTGCCCAGGGACTTTATCTCCACCCTGCCATTATCTCCATGCATATCCTGTTCATCTCTTCAGCGCGTTCCTCCGTGTCAGCCTCATTGTAGCACCTGAACTCCGGTGCGTTTCCTGAAGGCCGCAGGTGTACGACCTCGTTGTTTTGAAAGGTAATGCGCAGGCCGTCGGTCATATCTGTTGAATCCAGCGGGCCGAAGTGAGGGCTGAAAATATCCTCTATGATCTTCCTGTCCTTTTCTGTATCCCCTGAGTTAAGTTCGGATATTTTCTGACTGCTTTTTTCAGTCGGGAACTCTTTCAGACGGTTGCTGACAGTGAACCTCTGCGGAAGTGTCTGCAGGAGTTCGCTTATTTGTTTGTTCTGTTCTATCGATAGCAGGAGAATGGATATATGAATGATAAAGGCATCCCGGGTGGGAAGTGCCGTTAATATGTTCCCGTTTTTCTCAATATCAGAGGCAGTAAGAAATCCTCCGTTGGCCTCGTACCCGACGATACATGCAGCTCCTTTTTTAATTGAACGCTCCATGGCCTCTATCACATACGGGGACCCTATCCTTGTACGGATAACGGTTTTAAAGAGCCCGGATTTTTCAACGGCTGAGTTGCAGGAGACCGGTGTTGCAACTGTATCAGCCCCGAGATATGACGCGCAGAGGATGCCGGCAACATCACCTCTGAGCCACTTCCCGTTCTCGTCACTTATCAGCGGACGGTCGCTGTCTCCGTCTGTTGAGACAATGGAATCGAACTTATATTCATTGATCCAGTCTGCAGCGGCCTTCACATCTTCAGTCCGTATGGCCTCTGTGTCCACAGGTACAAAGGAATCTGAAAAGCCCAGTGCAGTGACTTCCGCGCCGAGGCCGGAGAGTATCCTGACCATCAGCTTTCTGCCCACAGCTGAGTGCTGGTAAACCCCTATGCTTTTGCTTTTCAGGCATTCTCCCGGAAAAAAGTCCAGATAACGTTTTACATACAGGTCTTCGGCTTCATTATTGATATCAGCACGTGACATCTCAGAAGAGAACATGCCTGTTTCATCAAAGAGTCCGTCAGGGATCTTCACTGCCTGGCGTTTCATGCCTGCTTCATCGTCCTTCAGTATCTCGCCTGTTTTTTTTGTGTATTTAATGCCGTTCCTGTCATCGGGTATGTGGCTGCCGGTGACCATTATGGCAGGGATCCCTTTTGCAAGTCCGTAACAGGCGATCGCGGGGGACGGCAGTCTGCCGCAGTTTTCAGGTCTGTAGCCTCTGTCCTCAACCGCTTTGGCAGCAGCAAGCATAATGCGGTCTGTGCTGGGTCGCAGGTCGCCGGCAAGGGCCAGGGCGCCGGTGCCATTGAGTTCTCCTGTCTCTTCCAGATATTGTATGAATGCCGTGGTATATGCATAGCAGACCATGTCGGTCATGTCCTTCACAAGTCCACGCGCTCCGCTTGTGCCGAATTTCACACCGCTTTTTGCCATGAGGTCTTTAATAGTGATCGTCTGTTCGTACATATTCCTCCTGAACACCCTGAATTATATCTACTTTATCATTTTAGATAATGAAAATGTGAGGGGCTTGCCCTTATGGTGCATAGGGGATACTCTCTGACTAAATATATATTTTCCCCTCTTTAGAGTGTAACTCAGACCCATGATAATTAAAGTGTCAGGGGAAAATAAAGGTCAGTTTCCTCATGCAGGGCAGACGGACCTTTTGCCGCTTAATGCTGCGATGAGACTGCAAGGGCCGGAGAACAGGGACAGTAAGGAGGTCATGGTATGTCAAAAAAGATTCTGATAGTGGATGATTCACTTTCAATAAGAAAGATTGTCAGCTTTATGCTTCAGGACAGAGGATATGATGTTGAAACAGCTGTTGACGGCAGGGATGCGCTCGGAAAGATGGATGACCTGCAGGCCGACATGGTGGTGACTGACCTGAATATGCCTAATGTTAACGGAATAGAACTTATTAAACAGATGCGCCGCAGGGCTGCCTACAAATTTACCCCTGTGGTAATGCTGACAGCAGAGTCCCGGGAAACAAAAATGCAGGAAGGCAATGCAGCAGGCGCAAACGGGTGGATCATGAAGCCGTTCTCATCTGAAAAGCTCATTGAGACAGTTAAAAAATTTATGGGATAAATTGCAGAGTTGACCAGAGGCAATTCAGTGGAACATACGATCGAACAGGCTGAAAACTGAGATCATCCGGGGAGCAGGGACCCGGGTATGGATAAAAAACCAATAAATCGAAAGGGGAAAATCATGAAAAGTGTTATTACCGCAAAGGACACCGCAAATGGATTTAAAACTTCTCAATTAGGTCTCAGTCCGGACTGGATCAGGGCCACCTTTATAATAAGAAAGGACCAGCTCGCAAAAATAAAGGCCCTGGCATACTGGGAGAGGCGAAAGATCAAGAACATCGTTGCGGAAGCATTTGAGCAGTACCTCCAGGGTAAGGACATAAAAGATTTTGTGGAAGAGGAATGACAGTTCACTAATATGCAAGGTCATATGCAGAGAATGAGATGTCTGAGGCCAAAGAGCGTAGAGACCTTACGCTGTCAGCACTTGATCATATAAAAATGCTGCTGGACGAGCCCGATTCAGCAGACAAAGAAAAAGCCGGGGAGAGTAAATAATCCCTTGAAAAGCTTTCCCCATCCCCTAATGAGCAAAAAGAGGGTAAGGGCTCCCCGGCTCCCCCCTGACAGTACGGAAGTTCTCCATTAAAAGGCCTGGTTGACAAATTCAGCAGTAGTGCTATAGTTGTAAATTATAGGCTTCGGTTTATTTGATATACACGCGAAGCCCTTCATGTAAGGAGAATGTTTGAAAATAGTGGCTGTTGATGACAATAAAGGTAGTCTTTACCTGCTTGAGACGATGCTCCGGGACAGCGGCTATGATGTGGTGACCGCAGGCAACGGGATAGAGGCGCTTGAGAGGCTCAGAGAGTCGCCGGTCAGTATGATCATCTCAGACATATTGATGCCCGGCATGGACGGGTACAGGCTCTGTAATGAATGCAAGGATGATGAGAAGCTCAGGCACATCCCGTTTATTTTTTATACAGCTGCCTGCATGGACAGCAAGGACGAGGAATTTGCGTTCAGTCTCGGCGCAGACAGGTTTCTGATCAAGCCGGTTGAGCCGGTGCTTCTTGCGGAAATGATCAAGGACGTATTGAATGAGCATGCAGACAGGTCTGCTGCCGGGGGCGCCGCGCAGCTGAGTGAGGCGGACCTGCACCTTAAAGAATACAATGAGTTTCTTGTCAGGAAGCTTGAAAAAAAGACGATGGACCTTGAAAACGAGATAGCCGAGCGTAAAAGCCTTGAGAGGGCTGTGGTGGAGATAGAGGAACGTGAAAGGCAGCGTATTGGGTATGAGCTTCATGACGGGCTCGGCCAGCTTCTTACAGCTGTATTGTTCAAGAACCGGTATCTGGAGCGAAAACTCGAAAAAACATGTGTGTCAGGCGCTGAAGAGCTGGCGGAAATATCAGACCTGATACACGAGGCAAAGGAACAGGTGAGCTGTCTTGCAAAGGGGCTTTCGCCTGTTGAGATGGACAGTCAGGGGCTTATGTCCGCACTTGAGTCCCTTGCTGTATGTACAAAAAAGATGTTCGGTGTACCCTGCAGGTTCTTGTATGAAAAACCTGTGTCAGTGAATAACAAGACCGCTATCATGCAGCTCTACCGTATTGCGCAGGAGGCTGTTACCAATGCAGTGAAGCATGCACATCCCGCTGGTGTCGAGATCAGTCTTACCAGGAGGTACGGACATCTTACCATGATAATAACGGATGACGGCAGAGGCATTCCTGCCGGCAACGGACAGGCGCGTGGAATGGGGCTGAAGATCATGAGACACAGGGCCGGAATAATAAACGGAATATTTGATGTAAGGCCGAACCCCGGAGGCGGCACTGTTGTTGAGTGTGTATTTCAGGACCGTATAAGCCGGGATGCTCGATCCCTCTTTCCGCCCGTATACCCTGTGCTGCGGGTGCCTATGACCCCATGACTGAAGATAATATAAACAGAACCTTCATGCTGCAGTTCCTGCCATAAGAGATGAAATATATTGACTTTGCCCTGTATATAATTTTATCTTTTCAATAATCATTTGACCGGGTCAGATACATATCAGCTCAGGCAATTAATTTAAATTAGTTTTGCAAAAAAAATACTTAACAGGGGATAAGCTTATGACACCAAAGAAGAAAAATGCAGATGAACGATCCTCTGAAAAAACCACTCTAAAGAAAAAAACCATATCCAAAAAAATGCAGGCAAAAGCAAAGCCTGAAAAGAAATCCCTTCCAAAGAAAAAAGCCGTCAAAAAGACCGCAGCTGCAATGCCCGAAACGATAAAGAGCCATTTCTGCATAGTCGGCATAGGCGCGTCTGCCGGAGGGCTTGAGGCGCTTGAGGGACTTTTCTCACAGATACCCTCTGCACCCAGCCTGGCCTTTATAGTTATCCAGCACCTGGCCACAAGACATAAAAGCATCATGGGGTCGCTGTTACAAAAATATACAGGCATGAACATTCTTCAGGTGCAAGACGGCATGAAGGTTGAACCGAACACCATATACCTCAACCAGCCGGACAAGGATGTTGCTCTCATGAACGGGGTGATCTATCTGACCGATCCCCAGGAGACCCATGCGGTGAGACTGCCTATTGATTTTTTCTTCCGCTCTCTGGCAGAAGACCAGAGGGAACGGGCGATCTGCATTATCCTGTCCGGGACCGGAAGCGACGGCACCCTCGGCCTGAAGGCCGTAAAAGGTGAAGGCGGACTGACCATGGTACAGGAGGAAAAGCAGGCAAAGTATGACAGCATGCCAAGGAGCGCCATAAATACAGGGCTTGTGGACTTTGCACTTCCTGTGGAGAAGATGCCTGCAGAGCTTGTCAGATATGTAGCACATCCGTATATAGAGACTCCTGACAGGCTCATCACTCCGAAACATGAGCATATGAACACGTTAAAGAAAATATTTCTCCTCATACGCTCACACACCGGGCATGATTTTTCAAATTACAAGATGAACACCATACGGCGCAGGATAGAGCGGCGCATGGCGGTCCACCAGATTGGCCGGCTCACTGAATATCTGCGGTATCTGCAGGAAACAACTTTCGAGGTCGAGGCCCTGTACAAGGACATGCTCATCAGCGTGACCAATTTCTTCCGTGACCCCGAGGCCTTTGATCTGCTCGGCAAAAAGATAATACCGGATCTGTTGAATATGAAAAAGCCCGAATCCCCTTTACGCATCTGGGTGCCGGGATGTGCCACCGGCGAAGAGGCCTACTCCATTGCAATGCTCGTGCATGAGGCCATGGAACGGTCTGATAAACATCTGAATCTACAGGTATTCGCTACAGACATAGACGCGGATGCAGTGGATTTCGCACGGGCGGGCGTATATTCCGAAAGTATTGCCGCGGACGTATCAGCCAAAAGGCTGAACCGTTTCTTCACCAAGATCAACGGCTCGTATGCAGTCAAAAAACAGTTGCGCGAGACAGTGGTCTTTGCTGTGCAGAACCTCATAAAGGACCCGCCCTTTTCGAAACTCGACATGCTGAGCTGTCGCAACCTGCTGATCTATATGGACTCTGTTTTGCAAAGGCAGATCCTGCCCCTTTTTCATTATGTCATCAACAATGATGGGGTCCTTTTCCTGGGCACCTCGGAGAGCATCGGTGAATTCGCCGACTATTTTTCGCCTGTCAGCTCTAAGTGGAAGGTCTTCAGACGCAAAGGCATACCACGTGACAGGGCTGAACATCCCGCACTGCCGTTCTATGATAAAACAGCTGAATTTCAGAGGGTGGAAAATAAAAAAATATTGACGGATACCAATATCCGTCATCTTGCAGAGAGTCTGATCCTGCAGGATTATGCCCCTGCATGTGTACTGCTGAATAATAAACACGAGATCATTTATTTTCACGGCAAGACAGATATGTTCCTGTCTACCCCTACAGGTGAGCCCAGCTTTGATATCCTCAAGATGGCCCGGGAAGACCTGCGGTATCACCTGAGTACACTGATCCATAAGGCAGGTAAAGAGAAAAAGACGGTCTCTCAAAAGGCAGTAGAGTTTAAACATGCAAATCAGATCAGGAGCGTTGATATTGTCATCAGGCCCCTTGCTGACAAGATGTTCATGCCGGGGCTGATGATGGTGATATTCGATGAAAGGATCCAGAAGCAGGAGCCTTTGGGAAAAATAAAGAAAAAAGAGGCTGCCCTCAGGAAAGACCCCCGTATCTCTTCTTTGGAGCAGGAACTGGAATCCACAAAAGAGTATCTCCAGACGACCATTGAGGAACTTGAGACATCGAACGAGGAACTGAAATCCACCAATGAAGAGCTCCAGTCAACCAATGAAGAACTCCAGTCAACAAATGAGGAAATGGAGACAGCCAAGGAAGAGCTGCAGTCCACCAACGAGGAGCTTGAGACCGTAAACTCAGAGCTCCAGAGCAAGCTCAATGATCTCTCACGGGCAAACAACGACCTGAACAACCTCCTGGCCAGCACTGAGATAGGGACCATCTTCCTGGACATTGACCTGAATATCAGCCGTTTTACCCCTTTCATGACCAGGGTGCTCAATCTGATACAGTCGGACATCGGCCGGCCCATAAGCGACATAACCTCAAAGGTGATCTATAAAGATATCACGCAGGACTCAAGAAAAGTGCTTGATACTCTGGTCGCGAGAGAGGAAGAAATACAGACGCTTGAAGGTGAATGGCTGAATATGCGTATACTGCCTTACCGGACAGTGGACAATGTTATAGACGGTGTTGTCATTACCTTTGTAGACATCACTGAAGCCAGGAAGATAAAGGATGAGATCCGCAAGGCAATGAAATTTTCGGAAAGCATTGTAGATTCTATCCGCGAACCTCTTCTGGTGCTGGATCCCCAATTGCGGGTGGTCTCGGCCAGCCGCTCTTTTTACAGGACATTTCAGGTACTCCCGGAAGATACGGAGCACCGGTATATCTATGACCTCGGCAGGCGTGAGTGGGACATTCCCGCTTTAAGGACGCTGCTGGAGGAGATCCTTCCAGAGAAAAAAGTCTTTCAGGATTATATTATTGAACATAACTTTCCCTCAATAGGAAAGAAAAAAATGATGCTCAATGCCTCTAAACTTTTCAAAGAAGAAGAAGAAATGATCCTTCTTGCCATTGAAGATATTACAGGGCGCGGTCATGAAAAAACATAGCGAAGAGATCCTGAACTCTGAAAAACTTCGGGAAGAGGCTGAAAAAAAACTCGCGTTCAGGAAAAAAAAGAAACATAAAGAACTCCCGCCCGAAGAAGCCGGACGCATTATCCATGAACTGGAGGTGCACCAGGTCGAGCTTGAGATGCAGAACGAGGAACTCAGGCGCGCCCATGTACAACTCGAAGACTCCCGGTCAAAATATTCCGACCTGTATGACTTTGCCCCTGTCGGGTATTTCACATTTAATGAAAAAGGGCTGATCCTTGAACTAAACCTCACCGGTGCCGGCATGTTGGGTATTGAGAGAAGCCGTCTGATCAAAAAACCTTTCAGCAACTATATCCCAACGGAGTATCAGGATGAATTCTTCCTGCACCGCAAAAAGGTATTTGATACCTTGGAAAGGCAGACCTGCGAGATAAAGCTTAAGAATAAACAGGGTGATGCATTTTATGCTCAGCTGGAAAGCATACCCTCTCTTGATCCAAAAGGCAGGAAAACATGCAGGACCTCGGTCATCAATGTTACAGGGCGCAAACAGGCAGAGGCACAATTGATCCAGATGGTAAAACTCTCTGCAATGGGGGAGATGGCCGGGGGCATTGCCCATGAACTGAACTCACCGCTCTGCGGATTACTGCCCATGATCGAGAAATACAGAAATGAGGCAAAAGAGGGTACAAAAGAAAAAATGGAACTCTCGCTCATGCTCAGGGCCTGCGAGCATATGGCCAGGATAGTCAGGGACTTCGGCTCTTTTTCCAGAAAACCCAAAAGCGAGTTTTACGAACTCGATCTCAATGAAGTAATAGAAAATACGTTGAGCTTCAGTGTAGGCAGTATCAGAAAAAAAGGCATCCAGATAATCAAGGAATATGAAGATGCCCTTCCCATGGTAAAGGGGGAAATGACCGCGCTTCAGCAGGTTGTACTTAACATGGTCTCAAATGCCTGTGATGCCATGCAGGACGGCGGCAGGCTGATCATAAAGACGGAAGTTTCCGACGACAGAAAAAATGCGGTAATGGAATTCATCGACAATGGCTCCGGCATTCATAAAAATGATCTAAAGAAAATCTTCGATCCCTTCTTCACAACAAAGAGACCGGGCAAAGGGGTCGGTCTCGGGCTGTCACTGTCACATACGATTATACAAAAACATGGGGGAGAGATAACCGTAGAAAGTAAACCCGGGAAGGGGACGAAATTCAGGATCTCTCTGCCTGCTGTCAGGTCAAAGTATTAATTAGTTCCCGTCCCTCCCTTGGATCTCACCTCTCATCCCTGCCTTGCCATGTGTTCCTGTTACAGCCTTTTTTATAAATAATTAGTAGACAAGAGAAACAATAAGTGGTAATTAAATAATATGGTTTTATCCCTGTAAGGCCGGCCTCTTTTTGAGGAGGGGTCAGAATGCGGCGGATCTCGTTAAGAAGAAGATGGCTGAGCTGCCAAAGGATAAACTTTTGGTTAGTGCGGTTTTTTTGCGGATAATATTGAGACAGGGTATTGATATGTCAAACAAGGATAATGCAAATATTCTCGGAATAGATATTGGATCCGTATCCATTTCGATTGCCGAGATCACCCCGGAAAAAGAAGTGGTTCATTCCGCGTATGAATTCCATCATGGAAATATCGCGGAAAACCTCAAAAGGATCCTGAACGGTTTTGATCTCTCCGGAATTCACGGGATCGCATCCACATCCTCAACCCCGCCGATCATCAAGGTGGACGCCCAATATGACAACCGGATCTCGATCATCAGGGCTGCCCGGCATTTTCATGAAAAAACAGGTTCCATATTGATTGTCGGAGGTGAACGATTCGGTTTGATAAGTTTTGATGATAACGGCAATTACCAGAATTTCATATCAAATACCCTCTGTGCGGCAGGCACGGGCAGCTTTCTTGACCAGCAGGCGCAACGGCTGAATTTGAGCGGCATAGAGGAGCTGAGCGAGATCGCGTTCAATAATAAAGGCGTGATACCAAAGATCGCTACCAGGTGCGCGGTGTTTGCAAAGACAG
>CBFDEG010000039.1:0-20803 GCA_965603765.1 uncultured bacterium
CCCTGTTATAAAACTGGATACAGCAAGCCCGATAGAATTAAAGACCATATAGAGAAGCCCCGATATTGAAAGCGAAACCAATGTGTGATGATGTAATCTCATAATATTTAGAGCATATATATCTTTTAAAGTATTTTTATATTTTAACAGAAAAATAAAAGAAGTTGAGTTTGCTCTTTGAACTTAAAAAATGAACTCTTAATAATATCCTCAAAAAAGCTTGCCTTACAGTTGATGATCAGCAAAACTTTGTTTGATCATTAGCAAGTCTTACTTACCCGCTTCCACACGGCCGTTATTTTTTCTTATGCTTTTCTTTTACTTTCGGAGGGCATTCATTTACACCGCAGCCGAAGACCCTGAACTGCTCTTTTATGAGGAAGCGAACCTCTTCGGGTGTGTCTACAATAGAGAAGAGGGCGAAGTCCTCCCTGCTTATGGTGCCTTCCGGTACGAGGGAGTTTTTCATCCAGTCTATGAGTCCCTTCCAGTATTCAGAGCCGTAGAGTATGACAGGGAAGGACTTGATCTTTTTGGTCTGCACAAGTGTAAGCGCCTCGAAAAGCTCGTCCATTGTGCCGAAGCCTCCTGGGAAAATAATGAAGGCTATGGCGTACTTGACGAACATAAGTTTTCTTATAAAGAAGTATCGGAAGGAGAGTGATATGTCCTGGTGAGTGTTTGGTGACTGTTCCATGGGGAGTTCTATGTTGAGTCCTACTGAGGGGGCCTTGCCCTTTTTTGCGCCTCTGTTCGCGCCTTCCATAATACCCGGCCCGCCGCCGGTTATTATGCTGAATCCGTCGTCAGCAAGTATGGTTGCGAGTTTGACTGTGTCATCGTAGTACTTGTTACCTTCAGAGAGCCGTGCGCTCCCGAATATGGTAACAGCAGGCCCGAGTTCGTGCAGGGTCTCAAACCCCTCAACAAGCTCTGACTGAATTCTGAATACGCGCCATGTTTCTGATGTCTTGAGATCTTCCATGTTAAAAGTTCCTTTCGAATGAATTTATTTGAATGAAATTTTTTGGAAATATTTTTTTTACCTGAAAGCCTTTGCTCCATCTCCAGAAAAAGGAATAGCTTTTTATATTTGCACGGTTGTTTATGTTATCCAGAAAGATATGCAGGGTAAATCCGAAGAAGATTCCGGTGATCCATTTGTCCCATCCGGTAAACCATGCCGTTATTAAAAGAAGAAATACCCATTCCCATCCATGGAACAATAAATGCACTTTTTCTATACGGTCGTTATAGAATTCCTCGAAGAAGTTTTCTTTGGATCTCAGGCCGTGCTGTATTAAATAATCAAAAATATGGTCCAGGTCAATGAATATACCTGAAATAAGACATGCAATGGCCATTCCCCATGATTTGAATATCAAATAGAGGATGCCTGAAAGCAGTATGGAAAATGCAATATGTTTTTGAGGGCGCATACTGCTAGGATATTTTTAGTTCTAAAAAGTTTTTTAAAAGGTCTTTGCCGGCTGTTGTCAGTATTGATTCAGGATGGAACTGGACTCCTTCAATGAGAAGTTTTTTATGCCGTATTCCCATTATCTCATCCTGGTCGGTCCATGCTGTTATCACAAAATCGTCGGATAATGTTTTTTTATCAATTATCAGTGAATGATATCTTGTTGCCTCAAAGGGGTTGGGAAGGGCTTTGAATATTGTTTTCCCGTCATGGTGTATCGGCGAAGTCTTGCCATGCATCAATCTCGGCGCGTTGATTATATCAGCTCCGAAGGCCGCGCCAATTGACTGGTGGCCGAGGCATACGCCCAGGATAGGAATCTTACCGGCAAAGTAGCGTACCGCCTCAACAGATATCCCTGCTTCTTTAGGAGTGCAGGGCCCGGGTGAGATGACGATCCTGTCAGGGTTCATTTTCTCGATTTTGGAAATGGTGATCTTGTTATTTCTGTAGACGCGTATGTCTTCGCCCAGCTCACCGAGATACTGGACCAGATTATAGGTAAATGAATCATAATTGTCGATCATTAAAAGCATTGTCTTAATCTCCTGAACAATATAGTGTGTATTGTCATACGTCTTATAAACCGTTCTCTGCCATTTCTATTGCATTGAACATGCCCCTTGCCTTATTCAGCGTCTCTTTATATTCCAGCTCAGGGTCTGAGTCGGCCACTATGCCGGCACCTGCCTGTATGCAGGCTTTTTTATCCTTAAATATAATGGTCCTTATTGTAATGCACATGTCCATATTTCCTGAAAAATCAAAATATCCCACTGACCCCGCGTAAGGCCCGCGTTTTGTCGGCTCAAGTTCCTCTATGATCTCCATGGCCCTAATCTTCGGGGCGCCTGACACAGTGCCCGCAGGAAATGATGCCCGCATAACGTCAAACGCATTATATTTCTTTTTGAGCTTTCCTTCAACATTCGAGACCAGGTGCATCACATGTGAATATTTTTCAACGGTCATTAACTCTGTTACCTTTACACTGCCTGTTTCAGCGACCCTGCCCGCGTCATTCCTGCCGAGATCGACCAGCATAATATGCTCTGCTATTTCCTTGGGGTCATTTTTAAGTTCCTCTTCCATGAAGATGTCATCTTCCGCGTTCCTGCCCCGTCTCCTTGTGCCTGCTATAGGCCTTACTTCAATAGTATCACCTTCCACCCTTACAAGGATCTCAGGAGATGAACCAACAAGCGTACATTTTCCTGTCTCAAGGTAGAACATGTACGGTGAAGGATTAATGACCCTCAGGGCCCTGTAAGCATTGATCGGGGGGATGTCTGTTTCACGTTCAAAATTCTGGGAAATGACCGTCTGTATTACATCTCCTGCCCTTATGTATTTTTTTGTTTTTTCAACGGCGGCCATGAATTCGCTTTTGCTGAAATTTGATGTGAACCCGGGTTTCTTTGTTCTTTTCCCGGTGCAAGGACTGACACAATGAAGAGGCGCTTCAACTGAACTTCTCAATTTCTTAACTATTGCATTGATCTTTCGTTCTGCTTTTTTGTACGCATCTTCAGGGCTATTCTCTATGAAAGCGTTTGCGATAATAATAATTTTATGCGTAAGGTTGTCAAAGGCAACCAGCGTGTCGGCAAGCATAAGGAAAACATCAGGCAGTCCATGTCCGGGGTGGTCATTGTCAGGAAGTTTCTCGAAATGGCGTACAATATCGTAGCCGAGATACCCCACAAAGCCGCCGAAAAATCTCGGGAGTCCCGGCATGATGACCGGTTTATATTTTTTGAGCTCGGAAGCGATTATTTCCAGAGGATCCTTGCCGGCCCTGACCTTCTTTTTCTGTCTACCTTTTGTAAGGGTTATATCAAGACCGCTGCCTTCGATTATCAGCGACGGGTCTGTTCCAATAAACGAATATCTTGCCCATTTCTCTCCGCCTTCCAGGCTTTCGAACAGAAAACCTGTTTTTCCCTTGAGTTTGAGAAATGCAGAGAGCGGCGTATCAAGGTCAGCGAGTATCTCCCTGTATACAGGAATGAGATTTCCATTCTTTGATTTCTTTACGAACTCTTTCAGGTCAGGTTTAAGCATAGCCTATTGTAAACCAAGGGAAAATTCATTGCAAACCACAAAGTGAATGAGTTTTTTTTTGCTGCAGGTCAAATAGTATCTGTGGTAAATAAGTATAGGGAAAAGTGAAGAAGCTATATTTAATTTCGCTGTTTTTTATTGAAGATATTGACAAAATCAGGTTTTTTCAATTACTATTTTACTGCACTTATTGAAGAAGCGTCTTATTGGTCTCCTATTAAGATGCAGTCTGAAGAGTAGATATGTCCTCATTATGTTTTGTCGATATATGCGGGAGTAGCTCAGCGGTAGAGCACAACCTTGCCAAGGTTGGGGTCGCGGGTTCGATCCCCGTCTCCCGCTCCATTAACGACAAAAACATAGGTAAAGAACACAGGCCGGATCAAGGCCTGTGTTCTTCTATCTGTATTCCTGGTCCGGCGACGTACCCAAGTGGCTAAGGGGGAGGTCTGCAAAACCTTTATGCAGCGGTTCGAATCCGCTCGTCGCCTCCATTTTTCCTTCTGCATGTGATTGAAATTTATTTTAAAGAATTGCGGGGGATCTGAGATGAATAGTTCTATATCTTAAATCCACGCAGTTCTTTATTCAGATCGTTTACCAGTTCTTTTATTTTCGGTTCGTTATCTGATGTGACGCTGTCCAGTTTTGCGGCTGTTTCCTTCATTTCCCTGATACTGTTTCCGATCTTTTCGAGTGATATGTTCAGAGCGGTTGCAAGGTCACTAACCTCATCGCCTTTTCTAAGATTAAATCTTACGGTCAGGTCTCCTTCGGCCACACGGTCCTTTATGTCCCGTTCTATCCTGTACAGCGGCCCCGCTATTGTTAGAGGGAAGAAGAGCGTTATTGATATTGCAAATATTACGGCAGCCACAATTGACAATATAACAGCAGGCAGGAGGTAATCGAGAAAATTCTTTGCATGGACATGGAACTGCTTATAGCTTCCGCCTATTTCCCTGTTGCTGTAAAAATAAAATATAGCTGCCATAAGTCCGATGCCTATCAGGGCCACTCCGAGGACTTTAATGAACAGCCTTATCTGCATATGCTTTTTGATTGAGAAATTTATGGTTTTTCTATTATATTTGCCCGGCATTACTTCTCCTTTCAAAAGGAAGTCTCAGGTTATAATTTTCAATTATAGTATTGTTCATGACACTTTATACATATTTCTTTAGAAAAATCCACCCTTACATAATATGCCTTTTTCCCGCCATGAGGGAAATGACATGTAACACATGTTATTATTCCGTTATCTATTGTCGGAAGATCATCAGAGACAATTATCTTTGGATTTTTTGACCGGACTCCCACGGGATGTGATGAATCCTGCGCATGGCATTTAATGCATACATCTATTGTTGAGGATATTGTTTGTTTGGAGTCCTTGCATGGCCTTTCAGTATTCTTATTGTTCTCTTTGAGCCATACAATGAACTGTGAATATTTGTTTGATGCTATTTTCAGGTAATAGGTTTCAAGCTCTTTTGTCTTTAAAGTTATTATGTCTGTGACAAGGGTAGGGACCTTTTCCAGTGGTGTTTGCATATCAGGCAGGGCAAGGGCGTTTTTAGTGTCCAGGGCCTGTTCCTCTGATGTTATTGTGTTGCCGGACATGTCTGTTGAGATCACCCTGTAACTGTAAGCGCTGTTGTGTTTTAATCCCTTGAGAACAGTCCGGTGCTCTGTTGTGTAGAGATTTTTAGATGATGACATCTTTCTGTACTTCCCGCCGGACAGCCTGTATTCAATTTCGGATGTTGCCGGTACATCAGTATTCCATGAGACCGATGCTTCAGTAAAGATGCTCTTTTTTATACGGTCAATTGAAACATTGGAAAGCGCCTTCAGCGGATATTCATCAATTGATATCTGCTGTACGTTCTCAGGCGATATACTTACAGGCATTGATTTGCTTTTTATTCCATTACTGTCTATGGCCTCGATTATCGCCTTATATTCTTTGTTCCCATCAAGTTGGCCCAGAGCTATCATTCCCTCCGTCTGAAAAGTTGATGACCACAGGAGCAGCTTCTTCTTAGCTGAGGCAGTATTGAATTCATGACATTCAGTACATCCGTTGCTCACAACAGTGTGCTGGTAGGGATTTGAGAGCGACTGCATATATAATTCTTCATGGCAGGCTATGCATTCGGCACTGTTTCCCTTTTGATCTGTAATGGAGGCGTCCGAGAATAATATAGAGATAAGGACCAGAGATAGCACAAGATAAATAAAGCGTATCATAGAGTTTAGTATTCCTTTACGTAGTATTAAAAATGCTTATTTAATAATGTGTTGAAACTCTTATACTCAGGTAATAATAATTCATCCTGAGTATTAAAATGCTGAAATGTAGACTGTAAATGTTTTATGCACCATATAATATCATTATAATCGGATGAGTTTGGAGAAATCTTTAGGTGTAATTAGTTGTCCGGATAAATGGATATAATTGGTCCGATCTGACAGGTATTCAACCCTGATGGACTTTACTTTTTGACAATATCTTTGATAAGTTACATGCTGATGCAGCAGGATTTGCTTGATCTATTGAAGGAGGGAACACCTGTGGAAAAGATACAGATACTCGAAGAGAAAATTGCGCTGGTTGTTGATAAGATAAAGACTTTGACGGAAGCTAATGTCATGCTGAATGAAAAGGTGACTGTTCTTCAGGAAGATCTGCGGAAAAAAGATGAGGAATTGCAGAAGGCAATGCAGGAGGTTACTGACTCTTCGAATTTGCTTGATGATATTGAACGCCTTAACAGCGAGCGTGAAACAGTAAGGACCCAGGTTGAGAACCTGATCAAGGAACTGGATTCTGTAGAATTATAACAGGGACAGGACTGTTTGATAGGGGTAATAAAAATGCGTTCTGTTAAAGTACAGATACTCGGCCAGAGTTATTCCATAAAGACAGATGAAGATGATGCGTACATGAAGTCCCTGGCCGGTTACATTGATGAGAAGCTGAAAGAGATATATTCGGCAGCTCCTAATGTTAACCAGGCTAAAGCCACTGTAATGGCGGCATTCGGGATCGCTGATGAACTATTTAAACTGCGTATGCAGAAAGAGGATATAGACAGGAAGATAGAGGAAAAAACAAGGGTCCTTTCAGGACTTATTGATTAGCTGGAAGATAATATTAAGAAATATTGTTGTTGTACCGGCTTTCTTCTTTAAGAAAGGTTGAAATTGGAAGAATCTAATGATCTTATACAGGAAAGATTTAAAAAACTCGGCAGGCTCAAGGATGCCGGGGTTGAGCCGTATAGTTCCGGATTTGAAGTAAAGGACCGGGCAGTTGATATTATAGCGGAATACGGGGACGTTGAGAAGGAAGCCCTTGCAGCAGCAGACAGACATTGCACTGTGGCAGGACGCATGATATCACTCAGGAACTTCGGTAAGACAGCATTTTCTCATATACAGGATGCAACGTCAAAGATACAGGTCTATTTCAGCAAGGACGTCATTCTTGGAAACCCGGACCTTTTCAAAAACCTTGATATCGGTGATATTATTGGTATTACAGGCCCTTTGTTCAGGACAAAGACAAATGAGCTTACTATAAAAATAGAAGTATTCACTATTCTTACCAAGTCGCTCAGGCCTTTGCCCGAAAAATGGCATGGACTGAAAGACATCGAAACAAGGTGCAGACAGCGCTATGTCGACCTGATTGTCAATCCTCATGTTAAGGAACTTTTTTACAAACGAAGTCTGCTGATAAGGGCTGTCAGGAATTATTTTGATGACAGGGGTTATATGGAAGTTGAGACCCCCATGATGCATCAGATCCCGGGCGGTGCCAATGCAAAACCTTTTGCTACGCATCATAATGCGCTCGGGCTTGACCTTTACCTGAGAATAGCACCGGAGCTTTATCTGAAAAGGCTGCTTGTCGGCGGTTATGAAAAGGTTTATGAGATCAATAAGAATTTCAGGAATGAGGGGATCTCTGCTAAACACAATCCTGAATTCACAATGCTCGAGTTCTATACCTGTTACAAGGATTATAATTATCTGATGGATTTTACTGAGGAGCTTGTTTCGTTTCTCTGTAAGGAGATCAATGGTTCCATGGTGGTGCCTTTTGGCGAGGCCCCTGAGGGCAGTGAGCCTGTTATGATCGACTTTACCCCGCAATGGCCGCGTTTAACGATGAAAGACGCTATGGAAAAAGAGGGTGTGGACCCTGCTGTTTTTGAGAGTGAGGAAAAGGCAAGGCAATACGCGGTCGGTAAGAAAATAGATGTAGATAAAAAGGCCTCGTACGCAAAGGTCCTTGATGAAATATTCTCTAAAATGGTTGAGCCTGTACTCATACAGCCGACATTTATTACGGATTATCCGGTAGAACTTTCACCGCTTGCCAGAAGGAAAAAGGACCAGCCTGAACTTGTGGAGCGGTTCGAGCTGTTCATAGGCGGAAGGGAAGTCGCCAATGCCTTTTCAGAACTGAATGACCCGGCTGATCAGAAGGCGCGGTTTCAGGAGCAGGTAGAGGCAAGGGAGCGCGGTGATGAAGAGGCCGGCTTTATGGATGAGGACTTTGTGAGGGCGCTTGAGTACGGTATGCCCCCTGCTGCCGGTGAGGGTATCGGTATAGACAGGCTTTTGATGATCCTTACAAATACAGCATCCATACGGGACGTGATACTGTTTCCGCAGCTTAAACCGGAACATATTAAGTGACGTGCCGGGCGGCAGAATAATATGAACTTACCCTTTCAGATCTTTATAGCACGCCGGTATTTTAAATCAAAAAAGAAGAACAGAGGGATATCGATCAACACTGTAATTTCGATTGCAGGAGTTGCGCTTGGTGTTATGACACTTCTTACCGTGATCTCTGTGATGAGCGGATTTCATGAAGACCTTAGAGAAAAGATCCTTGGAGTTAATTCTCATATTGTTGTTCTTAATTATGACGGACGTATGGAGGGATACAGGTCAGTTATGGAAAAGGTCGACGCTATAAAAGGTGTGACAGGATCTTCTCCATTTATATACGGTCAGGTAATGCTTCGTTCCGGTGACAGGGCACAGGGACTTGTTGTAAGGGGTATTGACCCGAACATAGAAAAAGGCACAACAGAGATCCTCAAAAAGATGAAGGCGGGAGAGATAGCAGGTCTGAAGAACAGGAACGGAGTCCCCGGAATAATTGTTGGACGGGAGCTCCTGAGAAATCTCGGACTCTTTGTCGGCGACATTGTCGAGATGGTTTCACCTGCCAGTGAGGCCGGACCCCTGGGCATGATACCGAAAATGAAAAAATTCAGGGTGGCTGGATATTTTGAGGCAGGTATGTACGAATATGACTCGAGCCTTGCATTTATCAACATACATGATGCCCAGTCATTCTTTAAGTATGATACAGCTGTTACGGGCATTGAGGTCAAGACAGACGATATTTATAATGCCGGGGCGATCGCCGATGACATTGTCAGGGACCTCGGACTTCCTTACTATGCAAAGGACTGGATGCAGATGAACATGAGCCTTTTTTCAGCGCTTAAACTTGAAAAGATCGTTATGTTCGTTATCCTTGCCCTTATAATTCTTGTTGCTTCATTTAATATTGTGAGCAACCTGATAATGACCGTTATAGAAAAGGGAAGGGAGATAGCGATCATGAAAGCCATGGGGGCGACCAGAAAGGTCATCATGTCAATTTTCATGCTCCACGGCCTTATCATAGGTCTTGCCGGTACGGTTACTGGGCTCATAGGCGGATATGCTCTTTGTGAACTGCTTAAGACCTATAAGTTCATTACATTGCCGGGTGATGTATACTATCTTAATTATCTGCCTGTAAGGATGAGTCTGCCGGATTTTGTAATGGTTTCTGCCGCAGCTGTGTTGATCAGTTTTTTAGCTACGGTTTATCCGTCGTGGCAGGCGGCAAAGCTTGATCCCGTTGAATCTTTGAGATATGAATAGAAAATTAAATATTAATACAGGATAAAAAAATGATCAAGATGTTTTTTAGGACTATAACGTTTATACTGTTCATTGTTTTTGTTACGATAGGACTCTCTTTCTGGAAAGGCGGAGAACCCTTCAGGGCGATGGGCAGTGCCATTAATCATGTGGGGAGATCTGTTACGGAATTCGGTGATTTTGTTGATGATATTATTACCGGAGGTCAGACAATTGGCAAGAATTACGATAAATTAAAGGACATTGTAACAGACAAGTAAATGATGCCCATGCAGAAATTCATTGAAGTGCAGAATCTTAATAAAACCTTTTACTCTCCCGGCGGAGAACTTCATATACTGAAGGACATAAGCTTTGATGTTCAAAAGGGAGAGATGGCGGCACTTGTGGGCCCGTCAGGTGTAGGGAAAAGCACCCTGCTCCATATTCTTGGTACGCTTGACAGGCCTACTTCAGGAAAAGTGTTATATAACGGGGAAGATGTTTTTGATCTTAAAGATGATGCTCTGGCAGGGTTCAGAAGCAGCACTGTCGGGTTTATTTTTCAATTTCATCATCTTCTTCCTGAGTTCAATGCTGTTGAGAACACAGCAATGCCTTCTCTTATTGCCGGTACAAAATACAGTGACGCCTTGAAGAAAGCCGAACGTATACTGGGTGATGTCGGACTTTCAGACAGGCTGCTCCATAAACCCGGCGAGCTGTCCGGAGGTGAACAACAGAGAGTTGCAATCGCGCGGGCACTTATGCTCGGCCCTGATGTTGTGCTGGCTGATGAGCCTACAGGCAACCTCGATACCCGCACCGGCGAAGAGGTCTTTTCTATTTTGTCCGATCTGAACAGTAAAGGTATTACCTTTGTTATTGTGACCCATAATGACGGGCTGGCATCAAAATGCAGCAGGGTAATAAGCATGAAAGACGGCAGGATCGATCCTGTTCCTCTATAAAAATGTTTGTTGCTGCGCTATGAATCAGCTTTCTGATGATACATTCGAACGATTCCTTTCCAGGGCCTTTACCGATGACCTTATCGACCTCAGGGACATTGGTTTTATGGACCCGTATGGAATGATCGGAGTCCTTGAGACCGGGCGGATGCTGAGATCAAAAAATATTTTCAAGACATTACTACTGCCTGAATCAGAGCTGGTGCTGAAGTATCTTGAACGTATGGATTTTTTCAGATATGCGGCAAAGTACTTTGATCTTGTTCCTGACAAGCCGTACATGCCTGATAAATATTTAAGAAGCGCCTGTTCTGATGTTCTTCTTGAGATCACTCCCATAGAAAGATCGGATGATATTCACTTTATAGTCGGGCTGGTAAAAAAGCGGGCGCAGTCGATCCTGGAGAAACATCTTAATTATGATGAGCAGGCTGTCAATGGATTTATCGTGGCGCTTTCAGAGGTCTGTCAGAATATTATTGAGCATAGTGAAAATACCGGCTTTGTCGGTATACAGAAATATCATTTTAATAAATATAACAGAAACATAGTCAAGATAGCGGTAATGGACCTCGGCATAGGTTTTAAACAGTCATTGAGCCGTAGAGTAGCTCCGGAGGATGATATTGACGCAATAGATAAGGCCCTTTTACATGCTGTGTCCAGATACAGTGATGAGGGCAGGGGCCATGGACTTGCTGCTGTAAGGCGTTTCGTAGGAAAATGGGACGGAAAACTCTCGATACGTTCCGGCTCTGGAAGGCTTTCCATCATTCCCGAGTGGTCATGGGGTAAGCTCAGAGAGTCTAATCTCGCATATTTCCCCGGCGCACAGATCAATATAATCCTGCCTGAGGTTCAGGGGCACAAAAGCTCGGAAGTGTGAAAGCGGGAAAGTGCGGAAGTTAGGAAACAGGGCAAGGGATTAATTAAGAATTATTAATTACGAATTAAGAACAAGGCGCTGCCTTGTCAGGTTAGGAAATAATATGATGAATAAAGACAGGAATGAAAATGTCCGGGTTGAAGATATGAAAAGCCTGGCTGAAGATGTTAAGGCCGCTTTTGAAGTGCTTAGCCCGTACATTCAAACATATACAGCTGTTGTATGCCCGGACTGTGAAAATGTCTGCTGTAAGGACAAGCACGGACGCTATGATGATAATGACCTTTATTTTCTCAATGCCATGGATGCGGTACTGCCGCCTGATTTTGAGGGGTTGAAAGAGTCAGACCCATGCCGGTATATGACAGAATGCGGGTGCGATCTTGAAAGATGGCGCAGGCCGTACCGCTGTACTTTCTTTTTTTGTGACGCACTGCTTAAATGCGTTGATGAAGGCGACCCAAAGCTTTCCAGGGCATTTAATGAGTATCTGAAGTACCTTACAGATGCCAGAGGAAGTCTGTTGGTAACAAACAATAATATTAGTCTATAAACAGGTCTCCTTCATTAAACAATTTTTCTTGACAAATACCTGTTCTTATGTTTCAATTGAATCAATTGAACACATTCGATGTTTCATAATCCGGCAGTTGAAAGGATGAAAAATGGCATATTACAGAAAACCCACGACAAGTGATGAACAGAAATATGATGAATTTTCAGATATTTTTGCTGAATTTGATTATGGATATACGTACAATGGATGCGATTTTTTCTGCCCTGAATGCAGAAATATAAAAAAATGTGAGGCTTATGCGGAAGTAGAGGAATCCTGGGAATCATTTTATACGTAGCAGGCTGAAGTACAGAAGGCTGACAATGACAGCTTTTGTGAATATATCAATAAATAAAAAATTTCCTCGAATAACAAGCTTGACAGGCTTAGTGATAAAAACGGGAGGGCCTTTGTAGACAGGGTTCTTGATCACTGTTTACTACTATGGTCAATGTTGAGCGCTCTTAACATTCTGATGTTTCCATCCTGAGAGCTTCCTGAGGCGGCCTGCAGATACTGAAATGATAGTTTATAAATTACATAACATGCTTAACGAGTTGCTTGAAAACGGTTCGATCGATCTAGTTACAAGACAGTCAGGTGAGTTAATAAGAACACGGATCGAGCAGGACATTCAGAAGGAGAACAAGCGTTCTCTGGTCGCAATTGACTTTACCGGTACTGGCATCATAGATTATTCCTGTGCTGATGAAATTATTGCAAAACTTGTTTCCAGGCTTGTTTCAGGAGAATACGGAGACAGGTATTTTTTCCTTTCCGGGCTTAATGAGAACCATAAGGAAAACATAGAAGTCGCTCTTGAAAGGAAAGACCTTGCGGTTATTGCCGAGATGATCACCGGTGAGAGAGTGCTGCTTGGTAACCTAAACAATTACCTCAAGGAAACTCTGGAACTTACTGAAAAAAAAGGAAAATTAACATCCAAGATGCTTTGTGATATAATGGGGCTTGAGGCAAGTACCGGGGCTACCAGGCTTTTAAATCTTTATAAAAAAAGACTTGTAAAAAGGGTGGAAGAGACAAGGGACAGCGGACGGATATGGGTCTACGAACAGTTATAACAGTTGAAGAACAGCTAAAAAATTAAGAGGATAATAACAGATAATTATGGCGACAAATATTGGATTTCTTATTTCGGGTTTTTTGATCGGGGGTGTGCTGTCCTCTTTTATTGTGTATCTGTACCAGTCAAAGAAGGCAGCATCTTTTGCAGAGAAGATGAAAAGCGCAGAGGCTGTTATCATTGAGCTGAGGGGGCAGATCGAGGTCCTGAAGAAGGAGCTTACTGACACACAGAGTGATCTTAAGAATGAATCAGAAGTGAGGGCATCACGTGAAGCGCAGTATTATGAGTCTGAGAAGAATTTTCAGAAGATAGAGGCGGAGCTTCTGGACAAGTTCGGAGCTCTTTCCCTTAAGGCCCTTTCAAAGAACTCTGACGATTTTCTGAAGCTTGCGGAGGAGAGATTGAAGTCGCAGTCTGTTGAAGGCAAAAAGGACCTTGAAGGCAAAAAGGACCTTATAGATAAAAGTCTTTTTGAAATGGACAAGACACTTTCCGAGGTCAGGAAGAAGATAGAGGACGTTAATAAGGGAAATGTGGAGGTCACCACACTCATCAAAAAGCATGAGGACGTTACCTTGAAGCTTAAGGACACTACAGACCATCTGAAACAGGCGCTCGTAAGTTCCAAAAAGCGCGGTGATTGGGGTGAGCGTATGGCAGAGGACATCATCAATCTTGTAGGTATGGTCGATGGCATCAACTATATTAAACAGAAGACCATTGAAGGTTCATCGGAGAGACCGGATTTTACTTTTCTTATGCCGAATAAGTTAAAGATAAATATGGACGTGAAATTCCCTCTTGATAATTATGTTCACTATCTGAATGCAGGAACAGAGCATGAAAAAAAGCGATATAAAGATGAACTTATGAAGAACACGAAAACCATGATCAAGCAGGTAACGAACCGTAATTATATCAATCCTGCTGACAACACGGTTGATTATGTCATTATGTTCATCCCGAATGAACAGGTCTTTAGTTTCATTAATGAATCTGACATTACCATAATGGACATGGCCTTAAAACAGAAGGTCATACTATGTTCTCCTTTTACGCTCTATGCTGTACTTGCGGTCATAAGGCAGGCAATAGAGAATTTTAATCTCGAAAAGACCGCATCTGAGATACTTAAGCTTCTCGGGGAGTTTTCCAAGAACTGGTCCGCATATAAGGACGTATTCTTAAAAATGGGTGAGAAACTTGATGCTGCAAAAATTGAGTATGATAAACTTATCACAACACGCAGTAATATGCTGGAGCGGCCCCTGAAAAAGATCAATGACCTGAGAGAACAGCGTGTAGCTGCCCTGACGTCTGAGGAGAAAAGGATAGAAAAATAGTAGATCGCTAAATGCAAGAAGGGAAATTTAATGTCTGCAACCATACGTGAACAAACCGAAGAAATAGAGCGAAAAATACTTAATCATAATGCATGTCTCAGCTCAGAGAGCAAAGGCAGGAAAAGAAATGAGCCTGAAGATGATATCCGTACCTGTTTTCAGCGGGACAGGGACAGGATAATCCATTGTAAATCATTCAGAAGGCTTAAACATAAGACCCAGGTCTTTCTTGCGCCGAAGGGCGATCATTACAGGACGCGTCTGACACATACACTTGAGGTATCTCAGATCGCAAGGACGATATCAAGGTCTCTCCGGCTTAATGAGGACCTGACAGAAGCCATTTCGCTCGGGCATGACCTCGGGCATACGCCTTTCGGGCATGCAGGTGAGGACATACTGCGTGAGATATCACCGGGCGGTTTTGAGCATTACCAGCAGAGCCTCAGGGTAGTTGATCTTCTTGAGAGGGACGGGCGCGGGCTTAATCTGACCATGGAGGTGCGCAACGGAATAGTGAATCATTCAAAGGGCAGGGGTGAGATATTTACCGCCAGGAAAAAAAGTGAGACACTTGAAGGCCAGGTCGTCCGGATATCCGATCTAATAGCGTATGTAAATCATGATATGGATGATGCTGTAAGGGCAGGTGTACTGAAACGGTCCGGCATACCTGGAAAATTTATAAAAATAGGCGCGACCCAGTCTAAAAGGATCGATGCAATGGTCAAGGACGTGATCGCATCATCTTTAGAATCTGATTTAAAAGAGATACGAATGAGTGAAGCCATGGAGGAAATAACATATTCTCTGAGGGATTTTCTTTATAAAAATGTGTATGAAGGTGATATGGCAAAGGGTGAATTTAAAAAGGCAAGAAAGATACTGCTTGACCTGTATGCATATTATATGGAGCATACTGAAGAGGTGTATAAAGTCTATCCAAAGGACATGAGTAAGGAAAAAGAGAGGCTTATCTGCGATTTCATAGCAGGTATGACCGACAGGTTTGCGCTTGCGATGTATGAGCAGAAATTTCTGCCTCAGCCCTGGCTTGTTTTATAAAAGTATAAAAAAAATGATAATAGTGATATATTCAACTATTTTGTCTTGACAATGTGTGTATATGCCCGTATAATTTAAGAAAATGTTAGGAGGGCAGTAATGACAAAAGCGGATCTAGCTGACAGGCTTTATGAGAAAATTGGTCTTCCCAAAAAAGAAGCGACTGCAATAGTAGAAACATTGTTTGATTCTATGAAACATATACTTGCTGAAGGTGAATCTATAAAAATAACAGGATTCGGTACCTTTCTTGTGAGAAAAAAGAATGCCCGCAAGGGAAGGAATCCCAAGACCGGTATGGAACTCGAGATAGAGCAGAGAAAGGTAGTTACCTTTAAACCAAGCTTGCAATTTAAAGATATTGTAGAAAAGGTGTAGCCGTAGATGGACGCTCAGTCCCGTAAAAAGATAAGTCCTGAAAGACTTTTCTTTAAGATCGGGGAGATCAGTGAAATAGCGGAGATAGAACCGCACGTACTCAGGTACTGGGAATCAGAATTTTCATTCCTCAATCCCCGTAAAAACAAGACAGGTCAGCGTGTTTATACCAGAAAAGATCTCGAACTTGTACTTCAGGTAAAAAACCTGCTGTATCAAGAAAAATATACAATTGCCGGTGTGAAAAACAAGTTCAGCAGCAATTCAGCAAAAAAGAGTTCTGTTTCAATGACCACTATTCATGATATTAAACGGAAACTCAAGGACATACTGAGTATCTTAAGCGATTAGTAATTCATAACCATCCCATACAAAATATTTATTCTGCCGGGTATACGCATGATACGGATGTTATGTTATACTTAGAGCTGCAATTTTCATATGGATTATCGGGGCGTAGCGCAGTCTGGTTAGCGCACTGGTCTGGGGGACCAGGGGTCGGAGGTTCAAATCCTCTCGCCCCGACCATTTAATTGTGCACTTACCAATGATTTTTCCCGAAAATAATATGCGATTGTGATAAGATTCTATTGATATTGTCATCATCTTCTCAAACAATGATAAATAGAACCCGTTTTATATGCAAGGGAGGGAATTGATGAAAAGAACTATGGTGTTATTGTTTTCAGCTATTGTTGTGTTCGCTTTAATATCTGCCGGAGGCTGCAAGCAGAAGGATACAAAAGACGCTGAAAAAAATACTGTAACAGTACCTGACAAGGATACTAACGGCCTGGACATGAGCGAACCTGCTCCTGTTCCCGAAGACACCCCCCCATATTAGAATTGACATCGGACCTTTCATTATAAGTCATGAAACATGAGATAAAAAAATATTACAAAGAAATAACATTCAGTGAAAACCGTGCAAGGACCAGATTTCTTACGGAGTTCCGCGAATTAGTGGAAATATATTTTAACAACAGCATGCTGAACCTTATAACAGGTGAATATGCAGAGGAGCCGAAAGCAACCGATGCGAGGGCATCTATTAACCTGATAATAAAAAAGGCCTACGAAATGATAAGGCTAGCTGATGTTAAAACCTATTCGGCATCAAATTCAGTTCTTTCATCTGCCAGAAAGGGCAAGAGCATAGACATTATTCTTAACATCTTTAATCTCGGCCGCAATGAAATACCTCATGAAATAGCGCTTGAGTATATTGATAGAGCGATACATGTTTACAGGTCTAACAGACTGTCTGCATTTTTCAGAACCATTAACCCGCTGTTCTGGGTTTCCGTGCTGATAGAGCTGATAGTCGGAAGCCTTCGCAAAAAAGATGAGATAATTGAGTAATTCTTCCCCGCATGTTAAAAAAGTCCTTTAAATAGATCACTGCCCTGTTTCTCCAGTTCTTTCTCCAGCTGTTTCAGGGGATCTTTCTTGTTTTCCGGTTGAGTGCTCCTGTTAATATTATTCTTTTTTAAAAGGTCATTCAGTAGTTTATCGGTCTCTTTCTTAAGGATACGTTTTCCGGCTTTTTCTACATCAACAGCATAAGACGGGTTTGAAAATGTGCCAGTTATCTTAAGGGGAATAACTCCCCATCCTTCATCATTTTTTATGAATTTGCCTATTCCTGAATTCATCATTGCTTTATCAGTGAGACGCTGAGAGAGCTTAAGGTCAAATGCAAGGTCGAGGGTCTCATTGAGCCCGATATTTCCCTTGGGGTCCATTGTAACTTCATCTGAAATGAATATGCTTTCAAGCTTTGCATTGCTGTTCCTGATCTTTACCCTGCCATCTGCCTTTTTTAAATTAATTGTTTTCAGGTCACTGACCTTGAGAAATTTTGATAGATTTTCGGAAACGGGCGCGTCTGTAATTTTTCCGTCTTTTATATTGAAATCACCATCAGCCACAAGGTTCTTTTTGATGTTGTCCGGCAGTGTTCCGGCGCCATTTAGTTTCAGGTTGAAAGAAAGGACACCGAATATAGTATCTTTTGCTTTCGGGAACATGGAGTTCACTACCTCATCAGCATGCAGCGAATGGAGATTGGTGGTAAGGTCATATTTATATCCAGGCCTTGAAAGATCAATAAGGGAACTTAGACTGAAGCTGCCCTTACCTGCATTTGCTGTCAGGGTGGATATGTTAAACCTGTTGTTAATCAGGCTGTATTTCATATGGAAGTCTGTCATTTTCAGACCTTTGTATAATGCTGAGTCAACTTTTATCTCACCGTTCAAAGTAAGCTTGAGGTCAAGAGGGTCAGCTTCCTTTGTCTTTTTATCAGCGGGTTTGTCACTGCCCGCGGAAGCCGGAGCTGCTGTTTTTTCAGCTGTTGCAGGTATGAGCTTGTCTACAAAAAGCTGCTTTGCATAGATATTCAGGTTGATCTTCTGATCTTTAAAATAATCTGCGACCGTGCCTTTTAATGATGCAATGTTTTTGCCCATGCTGTTTTGTATGTCAAAGCTCATCTTCTTTTCATTGAATTTGACACTGCCGTTCAGAACAGTATTTATGTCCGCATAAGCGACCCCGAGCTTTTTCAGCGTAATATTGCCGTTTGCTTTTAGCGATGGAAGTTTGTTTGCGGGCCCTTTGACCTTCACATCTGCCGATATACTGCCGGACAACTTAAGATCTTTTATTTCGGCGAACGGGGCGGCCAGCTTCAATACTTCGGCCATCTTCACATCCGGAAGAGATAATGCCATATCAAGGTCAGGGTCTGTTGTGAGTTTATTAACTGACCCGTTAAACAGGACCGGTATCCCCTGAATGTTCAGGTCTGCTTTTTGAATGTTTAAATCGTCTGATACGGTTTTGAACTTTAGATCACCGCTGACCTGAGCGTTTATTTTGTCGTAAGTAAATGCAATATTCTTAAGGCTGACAGTATTGTCAGTTTTAAGTCTGTCCATACTGTCCGGTCTGCCCGTTACCTTTATATCAGCAGCTAACATGCCGGAGAGTTTCAGGCCTTTCAGGTCAGCAAAAGAAGCAGCAAGTTCAAGAACCTTTGAGGTATCAATATTCGGAAGAGATAACGTTATATCCAGTTCAGGAGATGTTTTAAGGTTTTTCACGGAGCCTTTCACTGAAACCGGTATGTCCTGTATCCTGAGGTCAGCCCTGTCAATATCGATATCATATGATACAAGGTCAAACCTGACCGCATAATCAAGTGCTGCGGATATATCTTTGATATTTTTTTCTGAAGGTTCCTTGATACGGATCTCATTCATGATAATATCTATGCTTCCATGCGTGGACAGTTTTGTGCCGTCGATGCTTTCTATTCCCATGTCGATATTCGCAGTGCTTTTTATATTAGGTGTCTGTCCCGTCAGGTCAGTGAGTGAAAACCCGGCGCCCTCTATCATGACCCTGCTGACCAGCAGGGAGACGGGAAGTCCCTCTGCATCCGTAGTCACTGTTTCAGTAGAGGTACTTTTTTCTGAAACTTTTTCCTGGCCGATGTCTTCAAAGTTGTATTTATTGTCCTTACCTTTAACTATCCTGATCTGAGGGGAGACCACCTTTAACTCATCAATTACCACCTGTCTTGAAAGGAGCGGCAGTAGTTTGAATTTCAGAACGAAATCTTCGCATTTAACAAAATCAGTTTTATCGTCTGCCTCTTTTATTGCAAAGTCCTTAAGTCCGATACCCTTGAAAATATTTATGCTGATATCGCCTATTGATACTTTTCTGTTCAATGATCTTTCAGCAGCAGGTATCACAAATTCTTTTACTCTTTCAGGTGTTATATAAAATTTAATAAATGCTGCAAAGGCTATTATTGCTATGAATAACAGTAACGTGATAATTGATAAGATCTTTTTCATTGCATCTCCCTTTAGTTTTATTGGTATGAAAACTTTACCATCATTAATCAGCTTCTTCAAGTTATTTCAAATGGCAGCATTGACATATAACCAAGTAAGGGTAGAATTGAACTATACATGTCATATCGTTATCAAGGAATGGAGGAGTGTAATGGCTGAGAGTATTTTATGGGGAAGCGATCTCAATGGCGGTATTGCATCCGCAAAAGATCAAAACAAGTTTGTGCTGATAGATTTTAACGGGCCTACCTGACCTGCCTGCAGACGAATGGAAACAGGTACGTTTCTGCAGGAAAGGGTCAGCACTTATGTTAATGAACATTTTGTTTCTCTGAAATTTGATCTCGGAGCGGGTGATGATCAGTTCCGTCACTTTAATGTCAGGGCAACCCCGACATGCATTGTTCTTGATCAGGAAGGAAAAGAAATGTCACGTATTGTCGGGTTCTATAATGCCGATGAGTTCATAGGGCAGATGGATGCAGCAATACAGAGCACGTAAACGTGGAGATGTATAACCCGCAGGGGTAATTCATGAATTACCCCTGCGGGTATGATGTTTTTATTTGAAGGTTACTTTTGGCGCTTCTTTTTCAGCGTCGGGAATTTCGTAGTATTCCGCGCTTGCCACACCTGCAAATCCTGCAAACAGCCTGCCGAAGAATGTCCTGATGTATGTGTTCAGCATCTGGACTGCTTCATTGTATCTCTTTCTCTCAACAGCTATGCGGTTCTCTGTGCCTTCCAGGCTGTCCTGGAGCTTGAGGAACGATTCATTGGCTTTAAGCTGCGGATAGGATTCCTTTAATACGAGCAGTCTTGAGAGGAAGCCCTCAAGCTGATTGGAAGCTGCTAATTTACCCTTTACAGAATTTGCCTGAAAGTATTTTGTCCTTGCATTGGCAATATTCTCGAAAAGGTCCTTTTCGTGTGTAGCATATCCCTTGACAGTTTCTACAAGGTTCGGTATCAGGTCATACCTTCTCTTTAACTGGTTCTCCACCTGTGCCCATTTACCTTTGATATTCTCATCCATTGCAATAACATTGTTGTATCCGCTAATGAACCAGTTGAATGTCATGAAACCGATAAGTACAACGATCCCGACCACAACCAGTGCGATCTTTACACCTTTAGACATATACACCTCCTGCTTAATAT
>CBFDEG010000040.1:0-20715 GCA_965603765.1 uncultured bacterium
TTATGGTTTTTTGCAAAGTATTTCAGCTTTGTGAGGCAGGCCTCTTTGTTCCAGTCCTTATGAGAATCCTTGATGGCTTTTACCGGACATACGTCGATGCATTTTTTGCATTCGCCGCAGTCCTGTTCAAGGGGGTTGTCTGTCTTGAGCGGCATGTCAGTGAGTATGGTTGCTATGCGAATTCTGGAGCCGTATTGAGGATGGACGAGAAGGTTGTTCCTTCCTATCCAGCCGAGGCCGGCGCGCAGCGCTATCATCTTGTGTGAAAGGTGTCCGGTCTGTTTGTCCCAATCCAGCATCTGGCTTGCGGGTATGGGCAGGGCATTGTAGCCTTCGTTCTGTATGGCCATTGTGAGCTTTGCCGCTGTCAGGTCAAGGTTCCAGTTCGTCATCCTGTAATTATGCAGGTAATGGCGGGTCGGGCCTATAATACAGCTTCTGAGCACTGCGGCAGAGACCGCGGTCCCTATTGATATGCCGAAGTTCAGCCCTTCGGTCTGGTCCATCGGCAGGGCATCGTAATGCTCCCTCAGGTCTTCTGCGGGGGCAACACCAAAGGCGGTTATGCATTCACGCGCAGCTATGTCTTTCAGTTTGTCGTACATTTTATATTCCGGTAAGAGATGAATGGGTTTTAACGGATGATGCTGCTGTTAAAGCCATTTCTCGATAAGGGCTAAATTTTCGGGGGCATTCCAGTCTCTTGCCCCGACTATCTTTTCCCTGACTATCCCGTCCTTGTCTATTATAAATGTTTCGGGAACACCTGTTATCCCGTACAGTCTTGCGGCCTCATTGTCAGGGCTTATCAATGTTGTGAGGCGTAAGTTGTGCTGTCTGTTATATCTGTTAAGGTTTGAGACATCGTCTCTGAAGAGCATGCCGAGCATCTGGAAGGGTCTGCCCTCCATCTTTTTAATGATCGCCTCTTTTGTGGGTATTTCCTCTTTGCATGTCGGACACCATGTTGCCCAGAAGTTAAGAAATACAACGTTGCCTTTAAGGTCTGCCAGTTTCCATGTCCTGCCGCTCGGGTCAGCATATTCGAATGCAGGCGCGGGTTTGCCTATGGAGGCTATTTTATCGTAATTTTTGTTTTCGGGTATCAGAAAAAGCACTGCCGCGCATATCGCTATCAGCACTAAAAGAATCGGGCCTTTGTATTTCATTTTGCTTCCTCCGGTCTATAATAATGAAGAAATATCTTAAACTATTTTCGGGCTATTGTACAGGCTTCAAAAGGCAGACAGCCTGGGCAGCCATGCCTTCACCTCTGCCGGTAACGCCCATGCCTTCATTGGTCTTGGCCTTGATGTTTACGGAGCCTTCGGGTATTCCCGCTTTTGTGAGGTTTGCTTTCATGACTTCGATGAACGGGCCCATTTTGGGCTGTTCGGCTATGATGGTCGAATCAATCCATGATATCTCAAAATTTTCCTGTTTCATGATATTAATTATATCAGTAAGCAGGCTGAGGCTTGATGAGTCTTTCCATATATCGTCCGTGTCAGGGAAATGCTTTCCAATGTCGCCTTTACCGAGTGCGCCTATGATCGAGTCAATTATGGCGTGGCACAGGACATCAGCGTCTGAATGGCCTTCAAGTCCTTTTTCAAAAGGTATATCAACCCCTCCGATAATGAGCTTTCTGCCTTTGACCAGTCTGTGGGAATCATATCCCTGTCCTATTCTCATCAGCTGTATTCCCTCCCTGTTATGTGCTCTAGCATTTCGAGGTCTTCAGGTGTTGTGACCTTTATATTATAGGGGCTTCCGGGTAGTATTCGTACCTTTCCGCCTGCTCTCTCTACAAGCGATGCATCATCTGTTCCGAGGAAGCCTTCTTTGTATGCCTGTTCGTAAGCATTCTTTATTATACTGAAAGGGAAGACCTGCGGTGTCTGAATGGCGCGTATTTTTTCACGGTCAACGGTTGAGATTATATTGTTCTCCCCGTCTATCTCTTTAAGGGTCTCTTTTACCGGAATGCCGGGCGCAATGCCGTCCAGGCCTTCAAGGCCTTTTATGAGTTCTTCTATTGCGCCTTCGGGTATGTAGGGTCTTACCCCGTCATGTATCAGTACAAGGCTCTCCCTGTCTTCTATGAGTTTCAGGGCATTATAAATAGAGTCCTGTCTTTCCTCACCCCCGCAGGCTATCCGGGTGATCTTGTTCAGACCGTATTGCCTTGCCATTTCGAGTCCCCGTTCGATGTCCTCTTCTCTCAGTGAGGGAATGATCTCTTTTATGGAGTCTTCCCGCTGGAGCCTTTTCAGGGTATGCACCAGCAGGGGAATCCCCTTTAACCCGGCAAATGTCTTTCGTATGGTTTTATCGAACCTTTTACCGAGACCTGCTGCGGGAACTATGGCGGTTATGTTTGCTTTCATTGGCCCTGGTCAGCTTTCCTACTCTTTGTCAGCATCTTCCTTGCGCTTTGCGAATATCATTCTGCCTGCTGTTGTCTGGAGCACGCTTGTCACGATGACATCGAGCTGGCGGTTCATGTTTTTTCTGGCATTATCGACGACCACCATGGTGCCGTCATCAAGGTACCCCACGCCCTGGCTGTGCTCCTTGCCTTCCTTGGCAATGAATATGTTCATCTTTTCTCCTGGAAGCACAACAGGCTTGAGCGCGTTTGCGAGCTCGTTCAGGTTCAGTACGCGGACACCCTGGAGCTCTGCTACCTTGTTGAGGTTGAAGTCGTTTGTTATTATCTTTGCATTTAGAATCTTTGCGAGCGCCACAAGTTTGGCATCGACTTCTTTTATCTTGGGGAAGTCCTCGTCAACTATCTTGACCGTGATATTGGTCATGTTCTGTATCTTATGGAGCATATCGAGGCCCCTCCTGCCGCGCGCCCTTCTGAGGGAGTCCGCTGAGTCCGCAATGTTCTGGAGTTCCTGAAGTATGAACTGGGGGATTATGAAGCTGCCTTCTATAAAGCCTGCCTCGCATACGTCCACGATCCTGCCGTCAATTATTACGCTGGTGTCTATGACCTTTGCGTAACTCTCTGCGTCACTGCTTTTGAATAGTTTTAGAATGTCAGGGATGGTAAGGTCTTTACCGGCCCTGAAGCCTATGAGCAGTCCGCTGTAGCCTAACAGGGCATTTAATGCAACGGATACATAGCTGCCTTCAATGCTGACTAAAAAAGTACTTATCGGAAGGCCTATCAATTTTGCAAAGAGCAATCCTGTTGAAAGCCCGATTAATCCTCCGAACAAGGCCCCGAAGCCTGCTGCTGTAAATAGATACTCAAGAAGAAGAGCTGTAATGCCCAGTCCTGCGCCCCACAAAGCGCCCTGGTAAGAGAGTCCCGCTTTCATGGAAAGCGCATATCCGCCTGCTGCAAAAAGTAAAAAAAATATTATCCTGTATAGCATGTCCCTTCCTTTTCTATTAAGAATAAATTTTCAGGGTAACGTAGGATTTGTTACCGCTTCTGTTGATGAAAAGAAGTAAAGTGTCCCCATTCTTCAGATGGGATGTCAGCCTTTTAAAGTCATTCAGGTTCCTGGCCCGTTTTTTATTTATTTCCTGAATAACGTCCCCTTTTTTAAGGCCGGCATCTTCAGCGGCGCTGTAAGGCTGGACCTTTACGATAACGATACCTTTTTCACTTCCGGGCAGGCCAAGCTGCTTGGCTATTTCACTCGACAGCTCCATGACGCTGAACCCTGACAGTTCATTGTTCCCGTCTTCAGGTTTCTCTTTGATATCATCAGTGTCTTTGTGCGCCAGGTCCTGCGGGAACTCTGTAATGTCAGCATTGAGAAATAATATCTTTTTGTCCCTTGAGACCTTGAGCTTTATTTTGCTTCCCACCTTGCTCTGGGCGACCAGATTTCTCAATGTTTCAACATTTTTAATTTTCTTCCCGTTCACTTCCAATATAACGTCACCCCTTTTTACTCCTGCCTTTGCTGCCGGGCTTCCTTTGAATATCTCTGTTACAAGCGCACCTGTGATAGATTTAAGGCCGAATTCATGCGCAAGTTCGGGGGTGAAATTCTGGATCGTCACGCCCAGCCAGCCCCGTGTTACCCTGCCTTCTGTTATGAGCTGAGTCATTACCGACTTTGCCATGTTGCAGGGTACGGCAAAGCCGATTCCCTGATAACCGCCTGTGCGTGAAAAAATGGCGGTGTTGATGCCGACCAGTTCGCCTTTTATGTTTACGAGAGGTCCTCCTGAGTTGCCGGGGTTTATCGCGGCATCTGTCTGTATGAAATCTTCGTAGTCCGCAATCCCTACATTGGCCCTGCCTACAGCGCTTACGATTCCCATTGTTACGGTATGTCCCAGGCTGTACGGGTTGCCGAAGGCGAGTACGAACTCTCCCACTTCGAGCTTGTCCGAATTGCCCCAGTTGATGGCGGGCAGGTTTTCAGCGGATATCTTTATTACGGCAATATCTGTCTTCGGGTCTGTTCCTATAATTTTACCACTATAGTTTCTCTGGTCAAACAGTTTTACTTTTATCTCGTCCGCCTTGTCAACAACATGGCTGTTTGTCAGTATATAGCCGTCAGGCGACACAAGCACCCCGGAGCCGAGGCTCTGCTCTTTCCACTTCCGTGGAGTATTGAACGGCTCCACGAAGTCGTTGAAATGTCCGTCAAACAGGTCAGAGATCGGGGAGTCATTTTTTTGTGTTACGGTCTTTGTTGTTGAGATGTTCACGACAAGCGGGCTTATTACCCTGACAATGTTGGAAAATGAGGAGTTCTGGTTTGGGAGCCCTTTCGGCACGTCGAGGTTATATGTGTAAGAAGGGATGTCCTGCCTGGTCTTAAAAAAACCGGTGCGGTTCCCTATGATATAGCCTGAGAGCAGTGCAACTGTTATAAAAAAAATAAATGTAGTTTTTTTCATTTTGATAGTAATTTGTTAATAGGTCCTATGGGGCCAATTGGACCTATAATCTTACATAATAACATATATATATAATAATATAAGTAAAACAGTGTTGACTTATTAATTCCCGTAAGGTTTTGACATTGCAGGATATTCAATGGTAATTTTAATGGTTTCCGATGAAGAACAAAGCACTTAAAAAGCATATTGAAGCGCAGGACAAAAAGCATGTCTGGCATCCTTTTACACAGATGAGGGACTGGGCAGGCGAGGAGCCTGTGATAATCACTGAAGGCCGGGGCTCTTTTTTGAAGGACATCTCCGGCAGGTGGTATCTTGACGGTGTATCGTCTTTGTGGGTCACTGTGCATGGTCACAGGAAAAAAGAGATCGATGATGCGATAAAGGCACAGGTCGATAAGATAAGCCATTCGACCCTGCTTGGACTGACACATCCTCTTGCGGCTGAACTTGCGGAGATGCTGGCGGAGATCACCCCTGATGGACTTAAGCGGGTCTTTTACTCGGACAGCGGTTCAACAGCTGTTGAGGTTGGGCTCAAGATAGCGTTCCAGTACTGGAAGCTTAAGGGCAATAAGAAAAAGAAGCGGTTTATGTCGTTAAAGAACGCCTATCACGGGGACACAATCGGTGCGGTAAGTGTGGGCGGCATAGATATTTTCCATGAGATATTCTCCCCTTTACTCTTCAAATCTTATCTTGCCCCGTCACCGTACTGTTACCGGTGTGAACTCGGGAAGAAATACCCTCAATGCGGGCTTTTCTGTCTTGACCGTATGGAAGAGCTCATGAAAAAGCATCATGAGGAGATAGCGGGGCTTATCATTGAACCGCTTGTTCAGGGTGCGGCCGGAATGATAGTCATGCCTGAAGGATATTTAAAGGGAGTGAAGCGCCTCTGCAGAAAATATGACATACTGCTTATTGCTGATGAGGTAGCGACCGGATTCGGAAGGACAGGGAGGATGTTCGCCTGTGAGCATGAGAATGTAAAGCCTGACATCATCTGTCTGGCAAAGGGAATAACAGGCGGCTACCTTCCGCTTGCGGCAACCGTGACAACCGAGAAGATCTACAGGGCATTTCTCGGCAGATATGAGGACATGAAGACCTTTTTCCATGGGCATACGTACACAGGCAACCAGCTTGCCTGCGCAGCGGCGATAGCAAATCTTAAGTTATTTAAAAAAGAAAAGACAGTCGATAAACTGCAGAAAAAGATAGATGTGCTTAAAAAAGAGCTTGATAAGATGTCCGCTTTTAAACATGTCGGTAATGTCAGACAGAAGGGTTTTATGGCCGGGATCGAAGTGGTCATGGACAAGATGAGCGGAAGTCCGTATCCGCTAAAAGAGAAGATGACCGCAAAGATATGCCTGAGCGCCAGGGCAAAGGGGCTTCTCATAAGACCTCTTGGAAATGTCCTGGTATTGATGCCACCGCTTGGTATTTCTCATGCAGAACTAAAAAGCCTCACCAGGATAACCGGTGAGGCCATTAAGGACTTAACTGAATAGATATTAGTTGTTTCTTCTGTCTAGAAATTCTTCAAGGTACTGGATCATCTGCGGCTGGTCTATTGATACGAAATAAAAATCATCTCCTGTGCTGCGTTTGTAATAAGACATGAAGTCATTGAACATCTTTTTCTCAGAAACGTTAAAAATCATATAGTTGTACATGTTATCCCTCTCCCTTTCTTCCCCTGCTTCTGAGTTTATTATCGGTATTAAAGGTAATAATCTTTAACCGGAAAGGGGCAGGAATATGTACGGGAAGAGCGGTGAAAAAGCAGGAAATGGCAGAGTATTTATAAAAATGATAAAATAGCGTCTTCTGGAATTTGAAGACCGCCGGTAAGAGCTAGAATACCCGGCAGAAGAACTGTTTATTAGGAGACTTTAATGAATTTGATACATTTTTACCGTACACCCGTATTAACAGAGGCAAAGAAGGCGGAGCTGCTTTCAACATTGCGTGATAAGGTCTCTTCAGAGATAACAGATGTTCAGACAGAGTATTGTTTTAATGTAGGGGCATCGGAGAAGCTGACGGAGGAGGAACTAAAGACATTGAGGTGGCTTCTGTCAGAGACCTTTGAGCCGGATAACTTCTCTGCAGGCAGTTTCTTACATGAAGATACGGGCAATGGGGAGCGGATGATCGAGGTCGGGCCGCGCATGAACTTTACAACTGCCTGGTCGACCAATGCTGTGTCCGTATGCCGCGCGTGCGGGCTTGCTACGATAAACAGGATAGAGCGGTCGAGAAGGTATCTCCTTAAAACAGGGCAGGGACTGACCGCTGAACAGGTGGAACTATTCCTTACAGAGGTGCATGACCGCATGACCGAATGCAGGTATGTTGAAACACTCAACTCTTTTGAGTCCGGGGCAGTGCCGGAACCGGTGTTTGATATACCGCTAAAAGAAGAGGGCAGGAAGGCCCTGGAGAAGATAAACCGGAAGATGGGTCTCGGCCTTGACGACTGGGACATAGATTATTATTACAACCTTTTTGTTCATGATATAGGGCGCAACCCGTCGAATGTTGAATGCTTTGACCTCAGCCAGTCAAACAGTGAGCACTCAAGGCACTGGTTTTTCAAGGGAAAGATGATCGTTGATGGAAAAGAGATACCGGATGACCTTATTAAAATAATACAGAAGCCTCTTGAGGCTAACCCTGCTAACAGTGTTATCGCGTTTAAGGACAATTCAAGCTCTATAAAAGGCTACAGTGTGACAACAATTAATCCTGAAATGCCTGGCAGGACAGCTCCCTTTAGAAAGAAACAGGTAGATTATGATCTCATATTTACTGCTGAGACGCATAATTTCCCGAGCGGGGTCGCTCCGTTCCCGGGCGCTGAGACAGGTACGGGCGGAAGGATAAGGGATGTTGAGGCAACAGGCAGGGGAGGACTTGTTATTGCCGGGACCTCTGCGTATTGTGTCGGCAACCTTCAGATACCGGGTTACGCGCTTCCGTGGGAGGAGGGTTCATTTGCATATCCTGGAAATCTCGCCACCCCTCTTGAGATAGAGATACGTGCGAGTAACGGGGCATCTGATTACGGGAACAAGTTCGGGGAACCGGTCGTTCAGGGTTACACCCGATCTTTTGGAATGAGACTGCCGGATGGTGAACGGTATGAATGGATAAAGCCGATAATGTTCACTGCCGGTGTCGGGCAGATGGATGCATCGCATATTGAAAAGGGAATGCCCGAAAAAGGCATGTATGTTGTCAAGATAGGCGGGCCCGCTTATCGGATAGGCATAGGCGGAGGCGCGGCATCCAGCATGATACAGGGCGAAAATATAGCTGAGCTTGATTTTAATGCTGTTCAGCGCGGGGATGCGGAGATGGAGCATAAGATGAACAGGGTCCTGCGCGCCTGTGTTGAGATGGGGGATGCGAATCCTGTTGTCAGTATTCATGACCAGGGGGCAGGCGGCAACTGTAATGTTGTCAAAGAGATAATATATCCGGCAGGTGCAAAGATAGAGGTGCGGAAGATAATAGTCGGGGACAGTACGCTTTCGGTGCTTGAGATATGGGGCGCTGAATACCAGGAACAAAATGCACTGCTTATTAGTGCTGATGATTATAAAGTGTTCCAGAAGATCTGTGAACGTGAAAAAGTATTCTCTGCTGCCATCGGCACTATAACAGGTGACGGCAGGATCGTTCTTTATGATGAAAATGATGACACCACACCTGTTAACCTTGACCTCGAAAAGGTTCTCGGCGATATGCCTCAGAAGACATTTCATATGGACCATGTTTCCTGTAATAATGAGCCGCTTAACCTGCCTGCCGGTCTGAGTGTGAAAGAAGCGCTTGAGAGGGTGCTCCGCCTGCTGTCAGTTGGTTCAAAAAGGTTCCTTACAAATAAAGTTGACAGGAGCGTTACGGGACTGGTCGCTCAGCAGCAGTGTGCAGGGCCTCTTCTGCTTACTGTTGCGAATGTGGCGGTTGTGGCACAGAGCCATTTCGGGCTGACCGGAGGTGCGATATCGATAGGTGAACAGCCTCTGAAGACATTGATCGACCCTGCTGCTATGGCGCGTATGAGCGTTGGTGAGGCGCTTACAAATATTGTATGGGCAAAGATAAGCGCACTTGAAGATATAAAGTGTTCAGGTAACTGGATGTGGGCCGCAAAACTGCCCGGAGAAGGCGCGAAGCTTTATGACGCGGCAGTTGCGGTCAGTGATGTTATGACAGAACTCGGCATCGCAATTGACGGTGGCAAGGACAGTCTTTCTATGGCGACCCAGGTAACGGATAAAAATGGCAGTCACGAGACGGTCAAGTCTCCAGGTACGCTTGTTATATCAGCGTACGCGACATGTCCTGATATTACAAAAGTTGTTAACCCGGACATAAAGAGGCCCGGAGAGAGCAGTCTCATCTATATTGATCTGGGCAGAGGGAAGAACCGGCTCGGGGGAAGTGCGCTGGCACAGGTATATAAACAGCTTGGTGATCAGACCCCGGACCTTGATGACCCAGGCCTGCTGAAGCGCGCGTTTAATTCTGTCCAGGGCTTCATTGACAAAGGCATTATACTTTCAGGCCATGACCGGAGTGACGGGGGACTGATAACCGCTCTTCTTGAGATGGCATTTGCCGGTAATTGCGGGCTGAATATAGATATCAGCGGGGAAGAAGATATGCTGGCCTGCCTCTTTTCTGAAGAGCTCGGGTTTGTTATAGAGTATCTGCCTGAGCATGAAGCAGGGATAACCGGAGTTCTTACGAAAGAAAATATTCCATTTCAGGTCATAGGCAGGACGGCTAGAGAGAAGAGCGTAGAAATAGATTTTAACGGTCAGAATGTATTGCAGGAAGATATGAGAGAGCTTCGCGCAATGTGGGAAGAGACCGGGTATCAGCTGGAACGTCTTCAGTCGAATCCGAATACTGCTGAAGAGGAGAACAGGAATATATATGACAGGCAGGGTTCGGATTATAATTTGAGCTTTGAGCCTGAGGATACGCCTTCTGTTTTATTGGAGAGCGGGGCAAAGCCGAAGGTTGCTATTATCCGTGAGGAGGGAAGCAACAGTGACAGGGAGATGACATCCGCGTTCTATCAGGCAGGGTTCGAGCCATGGGACATAACAATGACCGATCTTCTAAATGAAGAGATAGACCTCGAGGAGTTCAGGGGGGTGGCCTTTGTTGGAGGCTTCAGCTATGCTGACGTCCTTGATTCGGCAAAAGGATGGGCAGGGGTGATCAGGTTTAATAATAAGATATGGGACAGCTTCCAGTCCTTTTATAACAGGGATGATACATTCAGCCTCGGAATATGCAACGGGTGTCAGCTGATGGCCCTTCTCGGGTGGGTGCCGTGGCAGGGCATTGAAGATAAACTTCAGCCGAGATTTATCCATAATTCATCAGGACGTTTTGAGTCCCGTTTTTCTTCAGTGAAGATAATGCCCGGCCCGTCCATTATGCTCAAAGGCATGGAAGATTCTGTGCTCGGCATATGGGTCGCGCATGGAGAGGGCAAGGCTTATTTCCCTGATGGGGAGATACTGAAAAAAATAGAAGAAGGAAGCCTTGCTCCGATACGGTATGTTGATGACAGCAATGAGGTCACCGGAAAGTACCCGTTCAACCCGAATGGTTCAGCTAACGGGATTGCAGGTCTATGTTCTCCTGACGGCAGGCATCTGGCTGTAATGCCCCATCCTGAACGTACTTTTCTTAAGTGGCAATGGCCCTGGATGCCTGAAAAATGGGGAAAAGATCTTAAGGCGTCTCCCTGGCTTAAAATGTTTCAGAATGCAAGGCAGTGGTGTGGCTAAAAATCATTCTGGAAATGTTATACTATTTACTTGATTGAAAATTACTACTAGGCATATCATTGAGCAATATTAACGAACGTATCAAAAAAACCAGATTGGAACCGCCGGCTTATCTGTCTTACTCTTCGGATAAATTTCATGAAGAGTGTGGGGTGTTTGGTATATATAACCACCCTGAGGCGGCAAACCTCACATATCTCGGCCTTCATGCCCTTCAGCACAGGGGACAGGAGGGTGCGGGTATCTGCTCTTTTGACGGCAGGCAGATGAACATAGAGAAGTCCATGGGCCTTGTGACGGATATCTTTTCTGAAAAAAGGTTGAAACGTCTGCCGGGGAACATGGCAATAGGGCATAACCGCTATTCAACTGCAGGTGTCAGCTCGCTCAAAAACGTCCAGCCCATCATGGTCAACTATTCTCTGGGGTCTCTTGCGATAGCCCATAACGGAAACCTCGTAAATGCCGTTGAACTGAGGAATGAGCTTGAGGAAAATGGCGCGATATTCCAGTCTACCTCTGACAGTGAGGTTGTGATACATCTTATTGCCAATTCAAAGGCCGGGGGCCTTTATGAAAGGCTGATCGATACCATGAGAAGGGTGTCCGGGGCATACAGCCTTATTTTGATGACAGAAGATGAACTTATTGCAATGAGAGATCCTTACGGTTTCAGGCCCCTGAGCATAGGTACCTGTGATGATGGGTATGTTGTGGCATCAGAGACATGCGCATTTGATCTTGTAGGCGCGAAATATGTACGGGACGTTGAGCCCGGGGAAATGGTCATATTTAATAAAGACGGGATGAGGTCTATAAAGGCGGTCCCCTCTCCCAGAAATGCGAACTGTATATTTGAATTCATATATTTTGCAAGACCTGACAGTAATATTTTTGGTAACCTCAATGTGGATCAGTATAGAAAGCAGTTCGGCCGCCAGCTTGCGCGTGAATATCCTGTTGATGCCGATGTTGTGATACCTGTGCCTGACTCCGGTGTTCCTGCTGCTCTCGGATATGCTGAGGAGAGCGGGATACCCTTTGATTTCGGGCTTATCAGGAACCACTACGTGGGTCGTACTTTTATTGAGCCCCGCCAGTCAATAAGGCACTTCGGGGTCAAGATAAAACTGAATCCTATCAGGAAGCTGCTTGAAGGCAAAAGGGTGCTTGTTGTTGATGATTCTATAGTCAGGGGCACGACAAGTAAAAAGATAGTCAAGATGATAAAGGAAGGCGGCGGCGCAAAGGAGGTCCATATGAGGATAAGTTCACCTCCTGTAATGGGTCCATGTTTTTACGGGATAGATACGCCGTCAAGAAAAGAACTTATCGCTTCTACTCATAAGCTTGATGAGATAAAGAAATACATTACCGCGGATACGCTTCACTACCTGAGCCTTGAGGGACTTATGAATATGGTCCCGAACCCTGAAAAATTCTGTACAGCATGTTTTGATGATAACTATCCTGTATTTTCCAAACAGGAGAGTATAGAGCAGATAGACCTCTTTTAACTCTCAGAAGTTTTTAATGTTGTTGCAATCAATAGCAAATATTTCACCGCTGACCCTTGAGGCTGGTTTTCCTGTTGCAACTGCTGTGAAACAGGGTGTCTGCATAGTTCCCCAGGTCGGAGGTAATGTAACGGGAGTATCTACTGCAGCGTTCTGGAAAACCTGATAATCGAATTCCGTGTACTGACCCGGTTGAAATCCCGGCATAAGCGCCTGTATTGCACCAGTGTTCCCGGCGGGTGCTGTATACGCAGCGTTCTCTGAAATGAATTGCTCCTCAAACAGCCTGATGGCCTGAAGGTTCTTGTAAGCCTCTGTCCTTGTTGCGTTCTTTTGCTGGCCGATGTACGCCGGGATGCCAATTGCCGCTAGAATACCGATTATTGTAACGACTATTATCAATTCTATTAATGTGAAACCTTTGTTCTTCATTATGGCGTGGCTCCTTTTTCATTCAAATGAGGCATAAATAAAAAAGGGGGAGCATATGCTCCCCCCTCTTTCATTACGTTACTATTAATCAGCGCTTACAGTCTTTGCATAGATCTGATTAGCAGCGGCTTCATTGTCATGTGCGGAAATGAATACGCTCTGGATCGTATTGTCTTCAGCAGGGAAGTAGCATAAGGCGACCTGTCCTTTATTCCCAACATTGGCTGCTTCACATGCTGCCTGGTTTGCTGCTAATCCACCATCAATGTACAGCGGGTTTCCGAGCCAGGGGTTTCTCTGTGTCAGCTGAACAGCAGAACCTATGAATGTGGTTATTACGCCATTGGTAGCAAGAGTTAAATTGTTGCTATCAGCGCCTGTAATAGCCCCATCACCGTTTGTGTCAACTTCTATGAGAAGTGATCCGGGGTGGTTTACTACGCCCTTTTTGGCGGCGGTTATCCATGCCTGAAGTTCGGATGAATTGCCCTCAGCGCCTCTTACTACTGCGCCTTTTCTTCCTCTTTCCTGCATACCAATATATCCCGGGATAGCGATAGCTGCCAGGATACCGATGATTGCAACGACTATCAGTAACTCGATAAGTGTGAAACCTTTTTGTTCTTTGAGATTATTAATTGCTTTATACATTTACTCCTCCTTTTTTTGTTGTGCACCGTCCGGTCATCCGGTTCGGCATTGTTTTGTGCCTTTTATTTTTTTGAGGCACCTTTGAATTTTTGTCTCACCTCCATTACTTAATTTATACAGTTATACTGTTTTCAGTATATTACAAAGCACTATTTGTGCCAAATGAAAATAAGTAGTAAAATTGAAGTGTTATAATGAAACGTGAAAAAAACATTGTTGTTGCAGTGCTAAAATAATTAAATAATTTGTCGTGACTGACATTTTTTGTCATCCCTGACAGCGACTGAACTAAATAGTGATCATTCATGAAGACTACATCGGCTTACAAAAGAAATGACTTGAATTTAAAGTGAAAAAAACTTGACCTATTAAGGTCCTCTGCTATATAAAAGAAAGCGATAACATGTTGATAAAACGTATTTTAATATTGCTTCCTATTCTGCTTATTGCTGTGCTGCTACAGTCTTTTTTCTGGGTGCCTACCTATGATGAACAGGTAAAGGGAAATCCGGGCAGGCTTGAGGAGTTCATTACTGCATCAAGCGGGGACGCGAGAATATTAAACCCTGTGCTGCATGCGGACTCTGCAAGCGGAGAGATAGTGGACCATGTATTTGACGGCCTGATAGACAGGGACGAGGATCTGAGATTTCGCGGCCGCCTTGCTGAACGCTGGAACATATATGAAGAGGCATATTTTTATCTGAACAGCGATGCAGTGAAATTCTCCCGGCCGGAAGCTGTCAGGAACAAGATAGTTGCAAACCGCAGAAATCCAGACAAAGCTGACAGCGTTCTTGCGTACAGCCTTACGAATATAATAGATATCGATATCATCCCGTCTGTAAAGGGGGAGAAAGATATTCAGGTTCCGGGGTCTGATGCAGACGGGGATGGTATGCCTGATCCTGTAACGGTCAGAGTGAGATATGATCTTCCGCCGCGTATAAAGCTGACGCTTAAAAATGTGGACCAGGACCTTTTTAAGAACCTCGGGAATATCCTTGGCAAAAGTTACTTCGATTCATTCAGGTACGAAAAATATATTGAGATAATCACCCCCGGGCATAAAGACAAGATGGCTTTAATTGCCCCGCAGGTCATGTCTGTTACTGAGCATAATCCGGTCATTGTCTTTGACCTGAGAAAGGGTGTGAAGTTTCATGATGGTCATGAGTTTGATTCAGGAGATGTTGAGTTCACGTACAGGGCGATCATAAACAGCAGGAACCTTTCTCCCCGTATTTCTGATTATGAACCGGTAAAGGATTTTGAGGTGATCGATAAATACAGGGTGAAGGTCACGTATAAACGCCTTTATTCTCCGGCATTCTCAACCTGGAGCATGGGCATACTGCCGGAGCATCTGCTTAACGATGAAGCCATGAAAAAGGAGGCTGAAGCAAAAGGCGAGGACCCGGGTAAATTCAGTATGCGGGACAGTGATTTTAACCGTCACCCGGTCGGCACAGGGCCTTTCAGGTTCATGCAATGGAAGTCCGACCAGTACATTAGCCTTGAAAGGAATGAAGACTATTGGGAAGGCCCGCCTAATTACAGGAAATATGTTTACCGTATAGTCCCTGATCCGCTGACACAGGAATTTGAGTTTTACGGCGGCGCAATAGACAATTACGGTGTTCAGCCCCACCAGGTGGAGCGTCTTAAAAATGATGACAGGTATCAGAACTTCTCCGGTCTTTCATTCGGGTATACTTATATAGGCTACAACATGCGGCGTGAGCTGTTTAAGGACAAAAGGGTGAGGAAGGCGCTCGGCATGGCCATTGATACTGAAAAGATAATCCGGCATGTAATGTATGACCAGGCTGAAAGGATAACAGGTCCCTTTGTAAAACAGACCGATTATTATGATAAGGATATAAAGCCCCTGCCGTATGACCCTGCTGCCGCGCTGAGACTTCTTAATGAGGCTGGCTGGACAAGGAATGAAGAGGGCTGGCTCGAAAAGGATGGTAAAAGATTTGCCTTTACCCTTATTACAAATGGCGGGAATGACCTCAGGAAGAGCATCCTGACCATAGCGCAGGATGCATGGAAGAAAATAGGTATTGATGTGAATACCGATATTGTCGAATGGTCGGTCTTTATCGGTAAGCATGTTAACACAGGCAGTTTTGACGCGCTTATACTTGGCTGGTCAATGGGCATAGATCCAGATCTCTACCAGATATGGCACTCGAGCCAGACAAATAACAACCAGCTTAATTTCGTTGGTTTTAAAAACAGTGAGGCTGATGACCTGATAGTAAAGGTGAGGCAGGAGTATGACCATGACAGGCAGGTTGAGTACAGCCATAAGCTTCACCGTATCATAGCGGATGAACAGCCTTATACCTTTTTGTATGTGGGGAAATGGACCGCTGTGCTTGATAAGAAGATAGTCATTAAAGAGCGCTTGTTGTCAGGGCGGGAGATGATAAAACCAATAACACCGACCAGGACAGGCAGCTATACTTTCTATTTCAATAAATGGATAAAACTGGCTGAAAGGCCGGTTTTCGGGACGGAGTGAGCAGGATATGTTCTCTTTTACAATAAGAAGTTTTTTCCAGAAACTGGTAACGCTTTTTTTTATCTCGATAATATCGTTCCTTGTTGTCTATCTCGCGCCCGGGGAGCCGAGCCAGATAGACCCTCTGAATCCCAAGTTCACGGCTGAAGACCTTCAGAGGTTCAGACAGGAATTTAACCTTGATAAACCGTTACATGAACAGTACTACCTTTTTTACAAAAAACTTTTTACAGGAGAGCTGAAGTCCTGGAAGGACAACCAGCCTGTGCTCGGAAAGATATATGAAAGGTTTGTGAACAGTCTCTGGCTTTTTATTGTCGGGACCGTAATTACATGGTGCCTTTCGTTTCCGGTCGGGATAAATGCCGCGATAAGGAGGGGTGCTGTGTTTGACCGCACAACAACATTCCTGTCGTATGTGCTGATATCGATCCCGAGCTTCTTTTTTGCATACATGCTTATTATATTTGTGGTAAAGACATTTAATGTGTCTGTAATAGGAATGTATACTTTCGGGATGGGCGGGGCTGATGCTGTATATCAGGTAATGGACAGGATATGGCATCTGGTGCTGCCTTCTGTTCTCGGGGCAATGGGCGGCATTGCACTGCTCTCAAGGTATGTGCGGGCGCAGATGCTTGAGGTCATACACCAGGACTATATCAGGACAGCCAAGGCAAAGGGGCTTTCTGAGGACAGTGTTTATTATAAACATGCTTTCCGCAATGCGCTGCTTCCCTTCGTGACAATGTTCGGCCTTATACTGCCCGGTCTGATAGGCGGATCGGTCATTATTGAATCAATATTCGCCTGGCCCGGAATGGGGCGTATGGGGTTTGAGGCGATAGTTGCAAGGGATTACCCGATAATACTTACCCTGAACTTTATAGCAGCGGTTCTGGTGCTTATAGGCACCTTTATCTCTGACCTTCTTTATATGGTCGTTGACCCGAGGATAAGATTGTAAATTATGACGGATAATAGAGAAACAGATGAGCTGTACCACGGAATGGCTGAAGAGGTCTCACGCTTCAGCGCTTCATGGAGGACATTTAAAAAGAACAGGATGGCCATGTGGGGACTGGTTATATTTGTTATGTTCTTTGTGGTCGCTGTTTCCGGCCTTGCGCTTACGGCCGGAGAACATCCCCTGCTTGACCCTGCAAAGGTCCGTATGTCCGAAAAGCTCAAGGGGCCGTTAAGTCCGGTAAATACGGACATGATATCTTCTGAAGACAGGCCGGTGTTTAATAAATATCTGCTCGGTACGGACGACCTTGGACGTGATATTTTTGCAAGGATGATGCAGGGCGCGTGGGTGTCGCTAACGGTCGGATTTGTTGCTGTCGGTATTTCTGTTCTGATAGGTATAGTGCTTGGCGGGATTGCAGGATATTACGGAACGCTCAGGATAGGTTTCATGTCTGTTGATTCATTGATAATGAGGCTTGTGGATATCATGCTCTGTTTCCCTAGCTTTTTTCTGATACTGACGGTTGTGGCGATGCTGCCGCCGAGCATTTATAACATCATGGCGGTCATCGGGCTTACCAGCTGGATGGGAACCACAAGGTTTGTGCGTGCTGAATTTCTTTCCCTCCGTGAACAGGACTTTGTTTCAGCAGCAAGGGTCATGGGTATATCAGACATAAGCATCATCTTCAGGCATATGATACCAAATGCCATTGCCCCTGTGCTTGTGTCCGCGACGATAGGCATAGCATCCGCTATTCTTACAGAAGCCGGCCTGAGTTTCCTCGGTTTCGGCGTGCCCCCGCCTTATGCAACATGGGGCAATATTCTGGCGGACGGCAAGAAGTATATATTTGACGCGCCCTGGATAACATATGTGCCGGGACTTTCCATACTTATTGTAGTGCTTTCATTTAATCTGTTTGGTGAAGGACTGAGAGATGCGATGAATCCTAAATTGAGGAAGAGGTAAATAGGTCTTATAAGACTTATAGGACATATGAATAGGACCAATTAGACTAATGAGACCAATACTGGAAATAAAGGACCTGAAGGTCTATTTCGATACTGACGACGGGATTGTTAAGTCTGTTGATGGTGTTGACCTTCAGGTGATGAGGGGGGCTACTCTGGGGCTGGTTGGTGAATCAGGGTGCGGTAAGAGCGTTACCTGTCTTGCGATACCGCAATTGATCGAATCGCCACCCGGCAGGATAGCCGGAGGAGAGATACTATTCAGGGGAAGGGACCTGCTGAAGCTTTCTGAAAAGGAGATGCAGAAAGTAAGGGGGAATGATATCGGCATGATTTTTCAGGAGCCGATGACATCGCTCAACCCTGTATTCACAATAGGAGACCAGATAAAAGAGACGATCATGCTTCATAAGAACAAGGACGGACGTGAGGCGCATGAGCTTGCCGTTCATATCATTAAAAAAGTAGGGATACCTTCTCCTGAAATTCGAGTCAATGATTATCCTCACCAGATGTCAGGCGGTATGAAGCAGCGCGTTATGATAGCAATGGCGCTTTCATGCGGGCCGGAACTGCTGATAGCTGATGAGCCTACCACTGCTCTGGATGTTACTGTTCAGGTGCAGATACTCGATCTGATAAGGTCACTCCAGGATGAGCTCGGCATGTCTGTGCTTCTGGTTACCCATGATCTCGGGATGGTTGCAGAGATAGCCAGTGACGTGGCTGTAATGTATGCCTCGAAGGTGGTTGAGTGCGGCCCGGTTGATGAGATATTCAGGGACCCGCGTCATCCTTACACTCTGGGGCTTTTCACCTCGATACCTGTTGCAGGAAAAAGAGGAGAAGACCTTTATGTTATCCCCGGGAGCGTGCCGAACCCTCTGGCATTTCCTGAGGGCTGCAGGTTCTGGCCGCGCTGTATGTTTGCGGAAGAAAAGTGCAGAGAGCAGGCCCCCGGACTTTCCGGTATTACGGATGGTCATACGGCAGCATGCCACTTTGCAGGGAGCATGAGCAGGCGCGTCTGGGAGGAAAGGGCACGTGCGGGGGAGCGGACATAATATGAAAGAAAAGAATAATATTTTACTGGAAGTGAAAAATCTGAAAAAATATTTCCCTGTTAAAAAGAGGGGCTTTTTTGGAGAGGCCGGCAATGTAAGAGCGGTTGATGATGTGTCTCTTTATGTAAGAGAGGGTGAGACGCTCGGGCTGGTTGGAGAGTCCGGATGCGGAAAGACCACTGCCAGCAGGGTCATGCTGAGGCTTTTGGAACCTACGGGCGGAAGTGTTCATTTCAGGGGTGAAGACATATTCGGACTGAACAGGGCTGGTTTGCGACAGTTTCGCAAAGAGATGCAGGTTGTTTTTCAGGACCCTTATTCGTCCCTGAACCCCAGGCTTTCTGTCGGAGATATTATTGCTGAGGGCATTGCCGCCCACAAAATAGCCGGTGGAAGGAGAAAGAAAGAACTTGTCAGGGAACTGCTCGAAAAGGTCGGGCTTTCGGCTGACTACTATAATCGTTATCCCCATGAATTTTCAGGCGGCCAGCGTCAGCGTGTTGCTATTGCAAGGGCGCTCTCGCTGTCTCCGAAGCTGATCATATGCGATGAGCCTGTATCAGCGCTTGACGTATCCATTCAGGCCCAGATCCTCAACCTGTTAATGAAGCTTAAGAGGGAGCACGGACTTTCATATCTTTTCATTACACATGACCTGGCGGTGGTCGAGCATGTCTCGGACAGGATAGCGGCAATGTATCTCGGGGAGATCACCGAGGTGGCTGAGTCCGGAGAGTTTTACTCAAACCCTCTTCACCCTTATACCGCAGCACTGCTCTCAGCCAATCTTATGCATGGCCCGGGAAAGAAAAAGAGACCGTTAGTGCTTAAGGGCGAGGTGCCGTCTCCGCTCGCGCCTCCGTCCGGGTGCCGTTTCCATACAAGGTGTCCTGCTGTCGAACCTGTATGCAGGCGGGAAGTCCCGGAGCTTAAAGAGGTTTTGGATGGTCATATGGTCAGATGTCATCTTGTGGATAAAACATCCCCGGTACTGCCGGTTAGTCCGGATACAGGCAGAAAATCATGAATTTGGACGTAACAGGCATTTTTTTTGCATATGTGCAGGTCGGGCCTATCTATTTGAATTTTAAAGGTATTTTTTTCAATCCTGACGATATTGTAAAAGATATTAAATAATGTTACGATTACTGGTTGACCAAAAAGGAGATAATTATATATATTATCTATTCCTGATTGATGCTGAATTTTAGGCTTGGACTTAGAAATACAGAAAATGTATCCAAAGCTTAAAATATTTTTGCGTTTTTACAAGGTTGAAGATGTGCCGGTGTAGCTCAGTTGGTAGAGCAGCTGATTTGTAATCAGCTTGTCGGGGGTTCAAATCCTCTCACCGGCTCCACTTTAATAAGTTTGAAGGCTGGAGTAAAAACTGATCTGATGGTTGGTGGCTTTAAAAGTAGCAGGAGAGGTACCCGAGTGGCCAAAGGGGGCGGGCTGTAAACCCGCTGGCTCCGCCTACGGAGGTTCGAATCCTCCCCTCTCCACCATTTTGGGATTTGAGATCTCAAATAATAAAGAAGTGCGGGAGTAGCTCAGTGGTAGAGCGTCAGCCTTCCAAGCTGAGGGTCGCGGGTTCGAGCCCCGTCTCCCGCTCCATTTTAATGGATTGGATATATTATGACGATGCCCATGTAGCTCAGTTGGCAGAGTACATCCTTGGTAAGGATGAGGTCACCGGTTCAATCCCGGTCATGGGCTCCATGTTGAAGATAAAAGATATTTGAAGTATAAGTATATAATAAATTGGTTTATATTTAACCGGAAAGAAAACAGGAGGCAAAGATGGCTAAAGCAAAATTTGAGAGAACAAAGCCACACGTAAACATAGGAAC
>CBFDEG010000041.1:0-20705 GCA_965603765.1 uncultured bacterium
AATACAAATAAATAACAAATGACAAATAATAAATTACAAATAAATCACAAGGACCAAAACTTTAAATGCTTATAGTTTGAAATTTGATTTTTGTTGTTTATTTGTATTTTAGTGCTTGTTATTTGTAATTTATTCTCTATATATTTATTTCCTCATAATGCAGGGACTTCCAGTCCGCCACCCCTACCCCTCTTTTCTCCCCTAAGGCAAGAAAAGGGACGTCCTCTGCTTTAAAGTCCAGAAAACCAAGGCCGTATGAATCAATGGCTACTTCGTCCAGACCGGCTATGATCGTGTTCTCAATTGATACGTCAGAGAGATTGCCGCCAGTGGGACCGTTGCGTACAAGCACCCGCGTAGCGTCCGCAATGGTAAGGGTCGGACGGATGGCAGATGCCAGGTCCGCGATGGACATGTTGATGTCCTGGTGCAGACGGTTGCGCTGTCCGCCGAGGACACCGTACCAGTTCTTCATCGCGATCGTGCAATTGCTCAGAGAGTGGTGTTTCACAACCGGCATATTGATCACCTTATCCGCCTCGTGATAAAACCTGCTCACAGGCCAGACCTTCAGCACCTGCCCCTTCAGATCGGTAAGCACAAAATCATCTCCTGTGCTGAACCTCACAATGCCTCCTGATGCTTGAACTGCGTTCTCTATACCGGAGCGTGCAAAGCTCCGGTAGGGATCATTTATGGATGCATCGGTGACCCAGATCTCAGAGGCCCGTGCTTCACGGCAGAGCTGCACCACAGCTCCCACGAGTTTCGGGTTCGTATTGGCCGCCTGCTCGGGCTGACGGTCCCATCCCACGTTCGGTTTTATGAGCACCCTGTCCCCGGGGCTGATAAAGCGGGAGATGCCGCCCAGCCTGTCCAGAGCTGCAGTCGCCATCTTCCGGACCTCTTTGCCGCGGACAATGACCAGAAAGGGATAGACCTTTGCCTCAGGCGTGCGAAAGTCTTTGAAGGTATAGATCTTCTCGCTCTGCCTGCGCACAGGCTCATCGCCGTAAAAGACATATCCCCAGAGACCCGCCCCTGCGGCCAGACCGCATGCTGCAGCAGCTTTACCCATAAACTGCCGTCTTGTGATGACCGGTTCTTTTTTACAATGTTTTGAAGGCATTTTTTTATGTATATATTATTCTGTTAAAAGATTATTGATCATGCTCTCATCAAAGGAACCGAAGATGCCCGAAAGAGTATCAGGTGAAGAGATCAGGACCCAGTTTCCCTCATAGGGATCATTGATCTTGTATATCTTTTTTCCTTTTTGTTCATCCAGACTGTACTGAATATTGAACTGATCGAAGTAATCGACAAACTTTCCGGTAAGGATGTCTGTTTCTTTTTTCTCTCCAGTGACGATAAAGACCTGTACCGTATTTCCGTCTTTCACGTATTCACGCTCGATCACATTTTTGACAAAATCCAGACCCCGGTAATCCTCTTTGATAAACCGCGTGGCCGCAACATCACCCAGATCAGGCAGACGGGAAAACTCCGGGAAAGGGTCCTGTCCGCTCCCGACAGCACTGCTGATCATCTGCGTAAAGCTGTTCAGAGAAACGTTTTCATTAAAGGATGAGATCCTGACATAGTACCGGCCTTTTATAAAACTTACACCCTGCGGCGTCCTGAATCCTGTCAGACCGCTTTGAAGATCGCTCAGATTGCCGCCGGACTCATCAGAAAGAATTCCGAAAGCCTGGATACTCTTTCCCATGTCATACAGATCAACTACCACATCCGGTCCAGCCTCACCCTTGTCTGCTGCGCCGTACTCCGCTACGGTCAGACCGGCAAATCCTGATGAGATAAAATATTCGGCATGGCCGTTCACATATTCATACAGATTGTCTTTTGTATATGAACGCAGAGGGCCCGTCTGTCTATATCCTGCAATTTCATCGGGGAAAAACGCAGATACATTGCCTTCATCTGACGATGATGTCTGAAAGCTGATAAGTGCGGGGTCGTAATGCTGCCCCTCATAATATATAAGGAGGGCAACTGCCGGCAAAAGCCCTATGAGCACTAAACGATATGCATGCGAACATACCATTTATACGATAAAGGAAAGGGCATCATGGGCCTCGCGAAGCATGGCGCTCACCTGCAGGCCGTAGGGGCATGCCCCTGTGCAGTCCTCTGTGCTGCAGAACAGGCAGGCTTCTGCTTTTTTATCCAGCCGCGCATAGGACTCCATTGCCTTTTTTTCCATTCCATAATCCTTGAAATACATCTGAAACCGAAGGGCGGAAGCAACAGACACCCCCCGGGCACAGGCTGATTCACACTGACTGCACCCTGTTCTGCAGTATTCCTGCCCGTACCGCAGTGCATACCGGTCAAGTATCCTCCGGTCTTCAGCAGTTAACTTTTCACCCGATGCGCTGAGATAAAGGTCAAGGTTTGCAACGGACTTGATCGTGATCACAAGACCGCTTACGCCGGAATGATCGAGCACCCATTTAAATGCAGAAGGTTCAAAGGGTTTTCCCTTGCTGTCAAACCCTGAATCCTTTGCCCCGGCCAAGGTCTTCATGGCAACAACACCGACACCCTTCTGATTTGCTTCTTTCAGCAGGCCGGTCATTCGCGGAAACTTCATGAAATTAAACGAAGGCATGATCATATCGTAATGTCCTGACCTGACCGCTGTCATGAGCAGGTCCTCCATATTGTCCGGGCCGTGGGACGACACTCCGAGGAAACGCACCTTGCCTGCTTTTTTCAGGTCAGTGTATGCAGAGAGCATCTCTTCATCAAGGAGACGTTTCTCCTCCGCTTCCCTGCTCTTGCTCTGCTCCCCGATCGCATGTACCAGACAAAAATCCAGATGATCCGTTTTCATGCGGGACAGACTTCCCTCGACCGCTTTGATATATTCCTTTTTTTTGCTTCCCAGCGGCAGATGACTCGGATAGGGATATGGTGTACAGAATTTTGAGGCAATGATAATCTTGTCTCTTTGAATACGTTTCATTGCCCCGCCGATATATTTTTCAGCTGATCCGTAATCCGGGGCTGTATCAAAATAATTGATCCCCCTGTCAATTGCCCGAAGCACCATGGATGATGAAGGGAGCCCTCCGGTGCCGCAGGATATATCACTCATTTTAAGCCCTGTTCTGCCTATCTCACGGTATTTTTTGACTTCAGATATTTTCTGTTTGGATTCAGCAGATAAAGGGGTGCCTGCTATTGCAGCAGTTGCCAGAACAGAGGCCTTTAAAAAATCACGGCGTTTCATGATAAAACTCCTTTTTTATGCAGTCTGTTTACAAAAAGAAGCGATTATGGAGTCATTTTATCACAGGGTATATGGGCAGTCAATGAGTTAACGGGCATACGAACGCTCGGAAGTGCGGAAGGAAAATGGTGCCCCCTGCATGACTCGAACATGCGACACCAGGTTTAGGAAACCTGTGCTCTATCCTGCTGAGCTAAGGGGGCAGATAGTTGATTGCGTATTTACAGCTCTAACGAATAGATATTATAGTTTTTTTTGAGGCGGATATCAATAGGGGAGGGACAGATAATTACGAATTAAGAATTAAGAAAAACAACCGAGGTGAAACAGTTTTGTAATATGTAGGGGCATCTCTTGTGGGTGCCCTGTTTTGTGGAGCCCGAATATGCTCTAACGACAGGGCAGGCACAAGACCCGCCCCTACTTTCACGCTTACCCGTTTTCCTGCTATACTATTTCGCATGAAAGCCCTTTCACTCGGATACTCGCCCTGCCCCAATGATACTTTTATTTTTTATGCGCTTATGCACGGGAAAATAGCTTCAGACGGCATTGATTTCAAGGAGGTGCTCCTTGATGTTGAAACTCTCAATAAGAAGGCGCTTGAGGCGGAACTTGACCTTACAAAGATATCGTATCACGCGTACGGACACCTCAGGGAGGACTACTGCATGCTCCGGGCAGGAGGCGCGCTCGGCAGGGGCTGCGGCCCTCTGATCATCGCTAAAGATGAATATTCCATGGACGAACTGCGCAATAAAAAGATCGCCATACCGGGAAAGCTTACAACAGCAAACCTTCTCATGAATCTCCTTTATTCATCATCAGGAGATCAGCCCTCTGATATTATTGAGATGCCGTTTAATGAGATCATGCAGGCAGTGGCTGACAGCAGGGTTGATGCGGGCCTCATAATACATGAAAGCAGGTTCACCTACCCCTCCTACGGCCTTAAAGAGATCATTGACCTGGGCGCGTGGTGGGAGCAGGAGACCGGCCTGCCTATTCCGCTTGGCGGCATCATCGCAAAGCGTTCTTTTGGTGAAGAATTCAATACGAAAATAAACAGCCTTCTAAAACAGAGCGTTGAGTACGCGTTCGCAAACCGTGATATACCCATGAAATATATAAAAAAGCACTCACAGGAACTTTCGGATGAGGTCATCAAGCAGCATATAGATCTCTATGTCAACGATTTCTCGCTCGATGTCGGGGATGAGGGAGAAAGAGCGGTTCGAGAGCTTATCTCAAGGGCGGAGGATGCGGAGCTGGTGCCGAAGTCATCTGCGCCAATATTTGTTCATCAATAGGTAATGGGCAAGCGGGAAAGTAACGACAGCAACAACAGTAGAGGCAGAAGAAACAGGAAAGGCAAGGGGCTACAGGCAAGGAGCGATGGGTAGTAATTCTTAATTAATAATCCCCCTCTTTCCAAAACAGACCCCCATCTCATATAATCTCTGCATGCAGAACAAAACCCTCGCTGCAATAGACATAGGCACCAACACCTTCAGACTGCTTATTGGTATCGTTCATTACGATCCGGACAAAAACAATTATTCCTTTAAGGAGATTGCTTCGGACAGAAGAATAACCCGGCTCGGTGAAGGCATGCATGAAAGCGGACAGCTTGGTGCTGAGGCAATGGCAAGGGGCATTATTGCTCTTAAGGATTTCTGCGATATCATTGCTGCCAATAATGTGTACCAGACATCAGCGGTCGCAACAAGCGCATTAAGAGATGCCGGAAACAGTGCTGAATTCATCCGGCAGGTCAGGGACAGGACCGGCCTTGATATCAATGTCATAACCGGAAAAAAAGAAGCTGAGCTGACTGCGTCCGGAATGCTTATGGACATGCCCTTACCCGAGTCGTCTTTAATGGTTGATATTGGCGGAGGGAGCACAGAGCTGATCTTTACAGATAATAACAGAACATCTTTGGAGAGCCTTGACCTGGGTGTTGTCCACCTTGCCGGTAAATATATGAAGAACGACCCACCTTCTGCAGGTGACCTGAAGAGCATGGAAGATGATATCACGGAGAGCCTGTCACACTCAGAGGTCATAGGCCGGATAAGCCCTGAAACCATTATGCTCGGCACTGCCGGAACCATTACCGCACTTGCTTCAATGGCGCAGAAACTCCAGGCATACGACCACGATAAGATCCATAATTACAGACTGACTGCGGACAGAATAAAAGAGATATTCTCAGAAATATCTCTGCTGTCATCGAACGAACGGGCCGGGCATATCCCGTTTGAGCCTTCAAGGCTTGACATTATAGTGCCGGGAACGCTTATACTTCTAAAGCTCATGGAAACATTCAGATTCAGTGATATGATCGTGAGCAATTACGGCCTGAGAGAAGGCATTCTGATCGAACTATACAGGAATACATTCAGGAGTTAAAATTGAAGATAATCAAAGCTACGGTTAAAGACGCAAAAGACATCCACACTATGGTCAACAGATTTGCCAAAAGGGACGACATGCTTCCCCGCGCCCTGAATGAAATATATGAGAACATCCGCGATTATTTCATCTGTATTGATGATGGCAAAATAGTGGCCATAGCAGCGCTGCATGTCCTGTGGGATGATCTCGCGGAGATACGGTCGATCGCGGTATCAACAAAACACAGGAATAAGGGTGTCGGGAAAAAATTGATAAAAAGATGCATGAAGGACGCTGCAGCGCTTGGCATAAACAGGGTCTTTGCCCTCACATTTCATCCTGAGTACTTTATAAAGCAGGGCTTTGAAGATATTGACAAGAACGACCTGCCCCATAAGATCTGGCGGGACTGCCTTAAATGCCCGAAATTTCCGGACTGCACGGAATCAGCGGTAATTAAAATACTGAATAACAAATAAACATCAAAATACAATGACCGAAACTACAAACAAGCTCAGTTTGTTATTTGGTTTTTAGTATTTGTTTGAGATTTGTCATTTGTAGTTTGGAATTAATTTGTTACTTGGTGCTTATTCATGTCCTTGCAGTTGAATCCTGATGTAGGCCCTTCTTCTCAGCTCGATTATATGAGCCTGGACCTTGATCTTAAATTCACTTTTCATGAGTTCCGCTTCTATTTCGCCCTTGACCTCAATAAGTTTTTTATTGCCGAATTTATCCATATTCGCGATATACCATGATTCTACCTTTTCAAAAGGCACATGAATAAGAGCTGACACTCTTTTTCTCAGATACTCGTCTATAAGCTTATCATCATCAACCACTCCCCTGTAAGAAGTGATCCTGTCGAGCCTCATTTTTTTTGCCTGTTCAAGAAGAAGCAGTCTGTCTATCATCCTGTCAAGGACCCGGCGTCTGCCGGCGGTATCATCCAGGTACTGTCCTTTTATCATTTCATGCCTGAAATCACTTAACAGTATTACCTCATTATTTACAACGGCCACGACCCTTTCTATAACCTCCGAGCAGACAGGGTACGCGGAGAAAAAGATAATCGTAATTAAAATAAAAAGCCCATAACATGTCTGATATTTGATATTAAATAGACTCTTCATAATTAAAACGCGTGACCGAAGGTGAAATGGAGCTCACCTGAACTTTCGTCTTCTTCTCTGTTTAGCTTGTAACCGTAATCAAGCCTCAAAGGGCCGACAGGAGTATTATATCTTAGACCTCCACCGACAGTATATTTAATGTCCACCTCTGTGTCCTCAGCCAGCTGCCAGACATTTCCGCCGTCCAGAAAAGCTACAAGTCCAAGACTTTTTCCTATTGAATACCTGAATTCCCCGTTACCTAATACAAACACGTTACCACCTGTAGGCGAGCCGTCTTCTCCCTTAGGACCGAGATTATCCTGAGTGTACCCTCTTACAGTCGTTCTCCCGCCAAGGAAGAACCTTTCAACAAGTGGAAGCTCCTCTTCTCCTTGAATACTTACAGCAGCGCCGCTTCTCAGTGACATGGCGAACACAAGACCCTTTTTAAGTTCATAAAAATATGAACCCTGGAATATACCCTTCAGAAACTGCGTTTCCGACAGGAAAAGAGGAGAGGCAAATTTTATTGTAATTCCAACAAGCGCCCCGGATACCGGGTTAAACTGATCATCACGGGTATCAAAGAACAGGGAAGGAGAGAAACTGCTGATACCCAGTGTTCCGGTATCTTCCTTACTCAGGATAACACCGGGGTCAACATCATATGTGTCGACCAATGAATACTCGTAGTTAAGGCCGACTTTAACACCTTCCTGCATTTCCTTTTGAATACCGGCGAGAAAGGTGATCCTGTCAATTTTGTACTTAACATCATTTGTATCAAGGTTCACCGACCTTGTGTCCTCTTTCAATATATAAACATTGAGGGGGATCTCAGTTTTTAAAAGACGTGGTTCCTTGAAATTAAATACAAACCTCTCCTCAACATCACTCACCTCCGTTTTCATACCGATGTGCCTGTTCATTCCCTGTACATTACGGTAACTGACACCAAAACCACCCCTTATCTTTTCATAATCGCCGTACCCCAGACTCAGCTCGACAGCACCTGCATTTCCCTCCCTGACCCTGACAAGAAGGTCCTTCTCTCTCTTTCCGTCAATATTAATGCCCGAATCAATAATATCAACAGACACTTCATTGAAAATACCTAATTTATAAAGCCGCTGCCTGATGTTCTGTATTTCCTCATAATTGTAAAGGTCTCCCTCTTTGGTCCTGAACTCCCGTCTGATAACTTCCTGTTTCGTTCTATAATTTCCCTGAATGATTATCTTCCCTATAACCGAAGGGACATTTTCATTAATAATAAAAGTCAGAAACGCCTCACTTCCATCAACTCTTGTCTCAACATCAACAGATGCCTCAAGATACCCGTACGTACCGTACAAGGATATGATCCTGTATCTCGCATCACCAATATCAACCAGGTTATAGGGGCTCCCTCTTTTGATCTTCAGTGATCCTATTATTGCTTCAGCAGTGAAACCCTTGTTGCCCTTTATAACAATATCACTGAGCTTTGTCTGCACCCCCTCGTCAATAACGAACTCAAGATCAAGCTCTTTCCCGTTCTGAGCAAATGTTTTATTTATTTCGGATATTTTCATATGTATATAACCGAGCGCATTATAAAATCTTTCCAATGCTTCCCGGCTCGCTTCAAGCAGGCTGTCATCATATACTTCATTTTCTTTAAGAGGTATAACATTGGGGAGGGACCCGTTATTAATGGTCACACCTTTAAACACAACTTTTTTAAGTTCTGTTTTTTCACCTTCAAAGATATAAACAGAAACAGTTATTATATCTCCCTGCCTCTCAACCCCTGCAGCTACCTGTGAGTAGTAATATCCCTTGCTCAGATAAAGCACTCTGACCCTCTCAACAGACTCCTGAATGGTCTCGTCCGATATCTCTTCATCATCAAGCAGGATTATTTCCTTACGAATGTCCCGTGAATTCACTTTAGTGTTCCCATTGAGCGCTATTTCAAGCTTAGGGCCGGTCTCTGCTGTAACTATAAGATCATTATCATCTGTGATTTGATAACCAATAACAGGGCTGATATAATTCATTTTTTTGTAATACTGCCGTACCCTCTCAATGTCCTCTTTGAGGATGTCCTTATCAATTATGCTGCCCTCAATAAACCTGAGATACCGTCCTGTGCCCTGCGGGACATCAAGCCTTCTGATCTTCATGGGGGTGCCCTCATTAATATTCAGGGTAATATCTACCATGGAGGGCCGCTTAGACCGGACATGATCGATCCTGACCTCAGCATGCGGAAACCCTCTGTCAGCATAAAATTCCAGGAGTGCCTTTTCGGCTTTTTTGAGGTCCTCCCTCCTGAAGTCCCCTTCATCCTTCATTGCAAAAGCCTCCTTGACCCTGCCGGAACGTATATAGCCTGCGCCCTTTACCCATACTTTATCTATCTGAGGGACCTCCTCAACTGTATATTTTAATTTGACCCCTCCGTCATAAGGTTCAGATTCAACATTGATATCAATGAAAATATTCTTTTTGAACGCACGCCTGAGGCCGAGCTTAAGTTTTACAGGGTCAAACACATCACCTGTTTCAAGTGAAAACAGGTCTGACATCTCCTCTGTGCTTATCCTTGTAAGTCCCTCTATCTCTATTGCTCTTATCACACCGGCTGTTTCAGCAGCATAAACATACGCAGACAGCGCAAAAAAAACAGCCGTAAATGCAAACAGGATATATTTCATGTTGATAATATTTTTCATTTAAATTCAAACTTATATTTAAGGTCCACGCCCGCACTGCCTATCTCATCTCTTGAACCGACAAGAGAAAACTTTTTATTTATTTTAAAGTTAAGTTTAATGACATTTTCCTCTGTCGTACCGATAGATGATGAATAAACAACGGACAATTTGTCCTCAAGAATTCTTTTCCCCACTGTCACCTTAGGGCTTACTGCCCCGGTTGTGGTTACATGGGGTTCAACCTCAAAACGGTCTATGCCCGCAATATTTTTAAACCTGTTCTCCACAGCATCCTGTATATCACCTGTTACGATAAGAGCGGCCTCACCTGCAGCAAGCCCGCTCTCAAAACCCTTTGTCTCTCCTTTAACCTGCCCGAAGGTCAGCAGTGTGAGAATTTCTACTTCAGACAAAGGAGGGTCTGAAAAAAGAGAGAGGCTGAACCTGTCCATCGAGCCGTCAAGGGCGAGTTTCACATAATAATCGTGAATGTATGTCTCTGCAAGAATATGAAATATCGGGTCAATGCTGTTAGGGTCCACAAATTCAACAGTGCTGCCGTCCATGATCTCAAACTCATTGCTCCTGAAATAAATAGTGCCTTCGCTCGCCTGGACCCTGCCGAGAAGCCCTTTCTGCTTAATATTACCCATAACATTAAGCTCTATCCTGACCGGGGTTCTGGCGATATTATTGTCGATGAGTATGTCGTCTGAACCGGTCAGATGTATGTTCAGCTCTGTATCACCCAGAAACTGCATATAATCTGTGGCTGTCCCGCCGACCTCATTAAGACCTAACAGCCAGTTCCCTAATTCAACATTTTTCTTATATCTTGCTCTCTTGATATCAACATTTCCTGTCAGGGCGGTTTTACCAATTGATTTTTCGTAGAAAAGATTACCGCCAAAAACCAGACTCACTTTATTCATCGGTCTCATTTTTATATTGGTCAGGACTGATGACATAAGCACCTTATCAAGAGACAGCTTATTCAGGTATCCCACGCCCGACACAATAACAGAGCCTCCGGCAAAAGATGAGGTCACGGAGTCAAAAGTTATTCTGTCCCTGTTTAAAAACAGTGTGCCGTTAACAGGCCCTATCTGATACTGAAAATCAGTCAGTTTCACCGATATATTTTCCGCGGTTATCTCACCGATATACTCCGGCTTCTCCCAGCGTCCCATGATATCCACAGCAAAGATCCCTCGTCCCTTCAAAGATTCAATCTTGTCTGTTATCGACCTTAACGGAGCAGTATCCATATTCCCCCTGAGAGAAACATCATACTCCTGTCCGAGCTTTATCACACCTGAAACAAACATGTCCGCATCATCACCGGTCAGGGCAAAGGACCGTATTGTCAGTTGTTTATCATCAAGCTCCAGTTCAATGTCTTTATCATTTATAAACCTGTACCCGTAAAGAAGAAGCTCTGCAAAAGGAAACTTTGATTGTATCTTCATATTGGCCCCGCGCGCATTCAGATCTATATTGCCTTCCAGTGACAGTGCAAAATCCGCCGGTGCTTCATCAAGGAACCCTTTCAAAAGAAAATCATAACGGCCCCTTGCAATACCAAGCCGGGCCCGCCACTCTATTGGCTCACCCAAAAGGGCCTCTGCAGACGCAGTCAGCTTTCCATCTACAAGTGTCCCCTCCACCTGAAGTTTTTTATTATGAAGCCCGCCGCGTATACTGCCCTTGCCTATCTTTGTATTTTTAAGGTAACTGTCAAGAATATCTATTGTAATATCAAGGTCAGGGTTATAAATAGTTCCCGCGCCATTCAGGCTGAGCGCGGCGTTGGCGCTGACCAGGTGCTCCGGTATTACATTGATATCACATGTATCAAAGTTTGAAGCTGATACGCTAAGATCATATTTACCGTCAAAATACAGCTTCCCTTTTGCACTGAATATAGAATCATCAACCGCTCCGTTCACATCATGAAATTCTATATTTCCGGGAAGGACCGTAGTCCTGACCTGCATAGAATCCACTGCCTGCCCGTATATAAGACCTTCAGTAAGTTTCAGGTCTCCCGTACTTTTAAAATCTTCTGAATCACCTGAAAACCATAGCTTTCCGCTAAAAAGGCCGGTAACAGGAATATCTTTGTAAGATGCCTTTATAAATGGCAGCAGCTCCGCATTTTCGAGATACGCTTCTCCTTTATAATAAGGTGAAATGAATGAGAAGAGCCCTTCTGCCTCCCTGAACTCGATAGAACCGGAGACAGCTGCTGATGAATGTTTATGTTCAATATCCATAGTTTTGACAGTAAGCAGTTCTTTCCTGTATTCAAGTACTGCTGCTGCATGAGAAAATTCAATACCATGAACACTGCCCATGCCTGCCTTTAAAAGTCCGGTGATAACCGGGTCTTCAAGCTTCCCTTCCATTCTGCCTGTAAAGACTGCCGGGGCATTGAGCCTTTCATAATAAGGCGCTGACAGGTCTGCGATATCATCAGTGTCAAGACGTACCCCAAGTCCCAGGGTCCTGTTATGCAGGTCAATATTCCCATTAAGCACAACATCGGTCTCATCAGATGAAATAACAGTGTCTCTAAGAGTTAACAGGTCCTCACGAAGTTCAAGGTCCGTATGCATAGTCTCTATCCTGTTCAGCAGGTTACCCCCGGGTCCTGTTATATTTTGATAGTCAAGATCTGCAATAACAGATATCTTGTGCCCATGTTCTCTGTCAAGCCGGACATTCCCTTTGATCTTCCCTGCGGGAAAATGCGGGTCCCACTTGATGAACCTGAAAAAGTCAGGGCTGTTCACGCCGACTACATCGGCAATGACCGTATAATTGCCGTGGGGGATGGAAATATGCGCGTCACCCTTCATGGTCCCGCCATAAGAACTGCCGGTAAAATCGCTCATACTGAATGTCATGTTCTCGTAACTTATTTTTCCGGACACCCAGTCAACGGGAAACCTGGCAAATATTGCCTCCTTCAGCTGGGCATTCCCCGCTGCCTTTATGTCAGGAAACGTGCCGGTGACCTTTCCGTTACCCATAACCTCTCCGCTTATATCATGTTTAACCCTTATAATCTCCATAAGTGTCTCCAGATAAAAATGCACGCTGGTATCAATGTCCAGCGTGACAAGCGGGTGTTTCTTATTCTCTCCGGCAGAAAGCTTTATCAAACCGCTGAGAGATATCTGACCGTCTCTGTCAGTCTCCAGACCGAGCAATTCATTTAGCGATTCAGCGTATATTTCCGCACTGCACTTAATTGTCCCGTCCTTCACATGGCCCTCAGGTGTAAAAAAAACATCACCCTCAGCATTCAGGACTGACTTTGACGAAGTGACATTAAAAACCTCTATACCTGCCCTGCTGTCTCTAATTCTGAGCCTGCCGTCAAGGCTGATGTCTTTCATCTGGGCATTTGGAAGGTCAACAGAAAGGTCTTTCAGAGAAAACGAATAAAGATCAGACCTTCCCTTTGCCATTTCAAAGGAAAGACCCTTACCTGCCGCAGACCTGGATTTCTCATTATCACTGTATGAAAACTCTCCATCTGTTAGTTCAATGGCCTTAAGCGTGGTCCTGTATTTTTTCCCTCCCCCTCCGTTCACGTACGTTTTCACATTATTAATGATCTTATTCAGTTCCTGTTTTGAAATATCGAGCTTAGGCTCCAGCAGGGTAAGTTTGCTAATCCTGAACTCCCTGGACAACAGCGCTGTGAGCCCTATATAGACTCTGGATTTTCTGATATATAAAAGCTGGTTACCGTCTCTGTCAAAAACCTTTATCCCCTTGCCCTGAAGGTAGAACGGTAAAAGATTGATAACAGCCTTATTCATGATCACCCTCTCCCCGGTAGAGTTCTCGAGCGTAGGAATGATCAGTCTCTTAGTGAAGTTTGAAAGATAAGGGCCTCTTAGAAGAAAGAAGAGGAATGCAAATGAAAGAACAGCCACGCCGAGACGTGTCGCAATTTTTGCCTTTGTACTCTTTATTTTTTTCATCTGTTATATATATTAATGGTCTTCCGCATTTACAATAGGACATTTTTATACCCCGGACATACGAAACCCATTCATTTTAATCTTAATAAATCTAGATGTTATAATACCTAAACGAAATGAGAAGCGTCAATTTCAATCAGCTGAGCCTGTCCAAGGCATTGATTGTAAAATGTTTAGTCAATATGGCATATATATAATGTAAGATAAAGGTTATATCAAGGGCGGTTAGCTCAGCTGGGAGAGCACCACGTTCGCAACGTGGGGGTCGGGGGTTCGAATCCCCTACTGTCCACCATTGCTTTAATTATTTAAAAACATGATAGAGTTATTAACTATCATGTTTAATCTGATCTATTGCCGGCAGATAGATCACGAATTTCGTCCCCTTACCGGGCTCACTTTCGACAAATATCTCTCCTTCGTGCTTTTCAACAATCTTGTATGAAATGGAAAGACCGAGGCCGGTCCCTTTACCGGGTCTTTTGGTAGTGTAAAACGGGTCAAATATCTTGTCGAGCTTATCCTTGTCAATACCCGCGCCATTATCTATGAATTCCATAAAGACGTTATCTCCAGATGCGCCGGTTCTTATTATGAACTTCCCGGCTTCATCCATGGTATCAAAGGCATTCGTTATAATATTAAGGACAACCTGCTGCAGTTCGGTCTTTACCCCTTTAATCTTTGGAAGGTCATCTTTGTATTCCGTGACTACCTCTATACTTTTCTGCTTAAACCTGCCTATGCTGAAGCTCAATGTATCTTCAATTACCTCATTAAGGTCAAGTCCGTATGCAAGCCCTTTCGATTCTCTCGAAAAAGCGCTGAAATCCCTGACCACGATTGCCATATGCTCGCAGGCCCTGAGCATGAGAGAAAATTCCTTGTGTTCCCGGGTACCTTCTTCAGATATATCTTTATACCTTTCGAGCAGAGGCAGCAGACCTGCCAGCGGCGAGTTCAGCTCATGTGCGAGTCCGCCGGCCATCTCGCCCATTGCAGACAGCTTTTCAGACTGTATCAGCTCTGCCTGCGACCGCTCAAGTTCCTCAGTTTTTTTCTTTACCCTCTTCTCTAACTCCCTGCTCCATGCCTCTATCTCCTCCTCAAATCTTATGCGCTCGGCAATGTCCCTGCCTACGGAAATAATGTATTTAACATTGTTGTCCGCTCCCATGATCACAGAGGCTGAATATTCGGTCGGGACCTTTCTTCCATCCTTGCAGATCAGTGACAGCCGGACCTTTGCCTGCCCCTTGTCCATAATCTCTTTTATCACATCTGCGGCCTTTTCCAGGTCTTCCAGGCTGTAATAGGAATCAGGTGCTTTCAATGCAGCGATCTCCTCATTCGAATAGCCTGTAATCTCACGGAACTGTTTATTCCAGCGAATTGCCTTTTTAGTCATTGGATCAAAAACAAATAAAGTGTCTATCTGGGCATCAATGGCCGCATCGGTAAATTCTTTTTCCCGGCGGAGCTTCTTCTCCACACCATGTTTATAAAGGGCCATTTCAATTGTATTACGCAAATCATACGTTGAGAAGGGTTTAGTCAGATATCCAAAAGGTTCTGTATCCTTTGCACGTTCAGACACCATCTTATCCATATATGCTGAAAGATAAATAACAGGGGTCATTTGTATCAGGCGTATCTGTTTCGCCGCCTCGATCCCGTCCATTTTCCCCGCAAGCTTGATATCCATCAATAAAAGATCAGGGGTTATCTCCCCAGCCCTTTTGATCGCGTCTTCTCCTGAAACCGCAATGCAGGGAACATCATATCCCATCTGTATCAATTGCAACTGCAGGTCCCTGGCAGTAAGTGCTTCATCTTCAACAACCAAAATCTTTGCTTTTCCCATTCAGGCCCTATCTTTGAAAGAATTTTTATAATTATATCAGTTTCAGACAATACAGGTTAAATTATATATATGCTGCATGACTTCTGAAGATCCGCCCTTTGAATTATTTACTGCGGCAGCTTTAGATACAGGTATGCAGGGGGTTAAAACTCGAATTTCATTTTCTATCAAGGCAGTTACCCGAAAACCTGTTGATAGAAATGATAATTTTTTGTACTTAGTTCAGCTAAATCTTGTTATCTGATTCTAACGACTTGAAGGCGGGCAGAGAAATTGTTATTTTTGTCCCCTCTCCCGGTTTACTTTCAACTGCTATTTGCCCTTTATGTTTTTTTATGATCCCGTGGGATATTGAAAGACCGAGACCGGTCCCTTCCCCCGGGCCCTTTGTAGTAAAGAAAGGATCGAATATTTTATTAAGGTCTTCTTTTGCAATACCACAGCCATTATCAATAAACTCCATTATCACATTGGCTCCATCTTTGGAAGCACCCGTTCTTATGATGAACGTTCCGCCTTCAGGTGTTGCATCACGGGCCTTCGATATGATGTTTAAAATGACCTGCTGGATCTCTGTCTTTACACACCGCACATCTGAAAGACCATCTGCATATTCCCTGACTATTTTAATTCCCTTATGCCGTAGCCTTACAGCACTGAAGCTTAAGATATCCTCAATAATCTCGTTTGGACTCTCTGTGGTCATTACCCCTTTTGATTCCCGGGAGAAAGAACTGAAGTCTCTGATTATCCTTGCCATATGATTGCAGGCTTTAGACATAAGTGACAGTTCCATGTATTCTTTAGAATCTTTTTTTGCCTCATTCCTGAATTTCTCGACCATTGGCAATAGTCCTGCAAGCGGGGAGTTCAACTCATGTGCCAGTCCCCCGGCCATCATTCCCATGGCAGACAGCTTTTCCGCCTGGATCAACTGTTTTTGGGATTTGACCAGCTCTTCGCTTCTTTTCTTAACCCTTTCCTCCAATTCCCTGTTCCATTGTTCGATCTCATCTCTTGCCCTTTTGAGAGCATCTTCTGCCTTCTTGCGTTCAGTAATATTTATAACGCCTGTAACCCCCCCGGTATAATTACCATTTTCATCATACGTCGGCGAAGCGTCCATTGTCACATAGATCCTCTCTCCATCTTTCCTGATAAGTTCAAAGTCATGCTGCTCTTTTACGCCCTGTTTCCGCCTCTCGATATAGTAATTACACAAAGCTATCCCCTGTTCATCCATATAGGAAAAGACCTTTTTCCCTGTCATTTCTTCAACAGAATATCCAAGCATCTCAGCCATACGATCATTTACAAATATTGTATGATCGTCTTTATCAATTGCCCAGACACCTTCCTGTAACGCATTTATAAGACCGTGGTATTTCTCTTCACTTTTTTTCAGATCGATCTCTGCCTTCTTTCGTTCAGTGATATCAAGGTTATATTCAATTATCTGTATAAGCTCCCCGTTACTGTCAAATATGGGGTATCCGTGAACTTCGTAATATTTTAATTTTCCCTCTTTGTCATAATGAGTATGCTCCATGATCACCGGCTTCTTTGTTTCCTTTATCTTTTCAAGCGGACATGGATGTTCAGCACTGCATGGTTCATTTCTTTTATGAGTAAGAAGATAGCAGGTCAGGTCATCAGTCAATTCCCCAAAATTCGAAGCAGAGTTTGCCATTATCACCTTATAATCTTTGACATCAATGATATAAAATGGGTGCGTCAGGGATTCAATAACAATATTGAAAAATTCATTCTGCTTTTTGATCTGTTCTTCTGCCTTCTTGTAATCGGTAATGTCCGTAAGAACAACGCTGATCTGATAAATATCATCGTCATTATCTTTTAGAGGAAAGGTGTTCACGTAAAGCCATTTATATTCTCCATTGATCGATCTCACAAAGTTTTCTTTATGTACTACTTCTCTGGTTTTCAGTGTCTGCAAAGCGGCACATTCATTATCCGGATCTTTCAATTTCAGGACTTCGCAGCACTTTTGCCCTTCGTATTGCTGAAGAGGGCCAAAGCATTCCTGGAAAACTTTATTGGCATATACAATATTGGTCTGACTATCAAGCAGTAACAGTCCGCAATTCGCAAATAAAGTAACTCTCTCAAGCTTAAGTTTTTCCTGTTCGAGAGCCTTATCTGCGGCTTTCCGCTCAGTGATATCATAGATGATCCCCTGGACCCACAATGGCTTTCCGGAATTATCACAAACATTCTTTATTTTTTCATGGACCCATCGTATCTGTCCGTTCTTTTGTATAATGCGGTATTCCCGTTCGGTTGAGAAGCCTGGTACCAGGCTTATGTTTTCAAAACCTTCCGCAAGACCGGGTATATCATCAGGATGGATCAGCTGGTCCCATTTTGGCTTTCCAATAATAAAGTCTTCTTCAGTATAGCCTGTTATTTTCTCAACAAGACCATGGAAAAAGATAGGAGTGAAATCCATATAGCCTTTAAAGGCTATCCCCTGTAAATTCAAGACAAATGAGCGGTATTTTTTTTCGCTGTCTTTTAATGCCTTTTCTGCCAGCCTACATTCACTCTCTAACTTCTCTAATTCAGCAATTTGCTGCTGCATTTCAGACAATTCTTCTGTTAATTGTTTTTTTGTCTTGTTAAGCAAACTCATACTACTACCCTTATTCATAGCATTCTGTTGTCCGGAAAAAAGGTCCGGGATAATAACTTCTTTTTCTCACCTCCCAAATTTTCGAGGAATATCATACAGCAATACAGATATTCATATAAAATTTACTTATCATTAAATAAATAAGATGTCAAATTAATAGGATTTTATAGGATCTATAACGTTTTGTTATTTATCTGAATTCAGAATACCCGGGTAGTGCAGGATAAAAGGATCCATATAAAGAAGTGCTTCCGTGGGTGCAGAGGGAATGGACAGGGGGACAAGATTTTCAGACTCACTTCTCAAGAACAACAGATGCAACAGCGTACTTTTTTTCGTGGCTCAGGGAAAGGTGGGTGTGCTTAATGTTATTTTTATTAAAGAAATCCTGAAGCTCGCCCCTTACTATTACAGAAGGTCTGCCTTTATCGTTATTCGTGACCTCAACATCCTTCAGTCTCACATTGATCTCAGCGCCTATCGCTTTTATGACAGCTTCTTTTGCGGCAAAGCGGACTGCCAGGGAAGGATAAGGGTCGGACTTTTTAAAGCAGTATGTTATCTCATCTGGGGAAAAGATCTTTTTAAAAAAAGTGTCCCCCCATTTTTCATGAGCGATCTTCATGCGTTCTACCCTTACAATGTCCACGCCAATTCCGTATATCAAAATTCCTCCAAATAACAAAATACAAAAACCAAATTACAAATAAATTTCAAATCACAAACAACAAATCACGACCAACGCTCGACGAGCTTATTACTAACGATTTTCAACCTTCTTAGCTTTCTTTACGACTTCTGCGGCCATTTTCTTTTTGTGGTCTTTGAGAGCTTTTGCTATCTTCGGATCATTAAGTCCCATTATCTGCGCGGCGAATATTGCGGCGTTCTTTGCCCCGCCCTTGCCTACTGCCATGGTTGCGACAGGTATGCCCGGAGGCATCTGTACAGTTGCGTAGAGCGCGTCAATACCGCCTAACGGGGAGGAGTCTATCGGGATACCGATCACAGGGAGCGTTGTATGCGCCGCGACCACACCTGCAAGGTGAGCGGCCGCTCCTGCTCCTGCTATAATGACCTGTACACCGTTCTTTTCAGCCTCCCTGATAAGCTTTACCGTCCTGTCAGGTGTCCTGTGCGCGGAAGATACTGTCATGTGACATGGTATGCCGAAGCTGTCAAGCATAGCCGCTGTTGCATCCATTACCGGCAGATCAGAATCACTACCCATCAATATTAATACCTTTGCATTCATGTATGCGATCTCCTAAACATAATATTTATTTTGATCTAATTATCCTGCTTATGAAATTTCAAAACCATGCACCAAATAACAAATAAATCCCAAGAATCTAAAACAGATACTGTTTCAGTCATGGAATTTGTCATTTGAATTTTGTATTTTATTCTTTTATAGCTTTATCCGCAATGTCTTTCCTGAAGTACATTCCGTCAAAACTGATCTTTTCAATTGCTTTGTATGCCTTCTCCTTGGCACTCTTTATGTCCCTGCCAAGAGCGGTCACACCAAGCACCCTTCCGCCGGATGTCGCCACATAGCCGTTCCCGGGAGTTGTGCCTGCATGAAAAACTACGACGTCCTTGCTCTTTTTAAATGCGTCAAGTCCGGTTATCCTGTCGCCTTTTTGATAAGACCCGGGATAGCCTTTTGAAGAAAGCACAACACATACAGCGGCTTCATCCTTCCATTTCACCTGTATCTCGTCAAGCCGCCCCTCGGCAGTTGCCTTCAGCAGATCAAGGAAATCACAGTCAAGCCTCGCAAGGATCGGCTGGGCTTCAGGATCGCCGAAACGCACATTGAACTCAAGAACAGAAGGCTTACCATTACAGACCATAACGCCTATATAAAGTACCCCCCTGTAATTGATCCTTTCTTTTTTCAACCCTTTCATTATCGGGGCTACAATATCTTCCATTATTTCGGCATCCAGGGCTTCGGTCACTATAGGTGCCGGACTGTATGCCCCCATCCCTCCGGTGTTCGGCCCCTTGTCATCATCGAATATCCGTTTATGGTCCTGCGAGGTCGCAAGCGGCACTACGGTCTTGCCGTCTGTAAGTATCATATAAGACGCTTCTTCACCTTTGAGACACTCCTCAACAATGACCTTGCTGCCGGCGGCACCGAAGGCCTTGTCCTTCATTATCATCTTTAGGGCATCTACCGCTTCATCAACGGTCTCAGCGACAATGACCCCCTTGCCTGCTGCAAGACCGTCAGCTTTAATAACAATAGGTGTGCCCTTCAGCCTTACATATTCTTCAGCCTGCAGATATGATGTAAATGTCTTGTATTCAGCAGTGGGTATGCCGTACTTCAGCATAAATTCCTTTGCAAATATCTTACTTCCCTCAAGCTTTGCGCCGATCTTATCAGGCCCGAATATTCCGCGGTCCTCCTTTATGAATGCGTCCACAATACCATCGGTAAGCGGTACCTCGGGTCCTACGACCGTAAGGTCGATCCAGTTATATTTAACAAAATCGATAAGACCATCAACATCATCCACCTTAATATCTATACATTCAGCAAGCTCCGCAATACCGGCATTACCGGGTGCGCAGTACACCTTCTCAACCTTCGGACTCTGACGCAGTTTCCATACAAGTGCATGTTCCCTTCCGCCGCCGCCAATTACCAGTACTTTCATTAATATCTCCTATATCTCAAACTTATTCGGTTTCAA
>CBFDEG010000042.1:0-20630 GCA_965603765.1 uncultured bacterium
AACAGCGTCAAAGACATTGTTGACAAGCTCTGTGTAGTTCTCCTTCCACCTGTCATGGTATATCATCGGGTCAAAATGCAGGCCTATCAGGTATCCGGCATCAGTACTCTTTTTGATGGCCGCAATTCTTTGCTTTTGAGAGGCAGTCCTTTTTTCATCGGTCTTAATAACATGGGCAGAGTTCAGTGACCACGAGACAACAGTTCTGCCATTATGGTCAAGGTTGAGTATGCTGTCCACGCAGTCAGATTTTGTCTTGAGTTCGAGTACGGCATTGCTCAGTTTCGAGAATTCATGGATAAGCTTTCCGGCCTGACCTGTTTCATGTTCGAGCGCAAGGCTGTCGCCGAGTTCCCAGGTGCCGATACGGAAGAGTCTTTCTGGCTGCGCTGATATCTTCTCTTTTACCTCATTCATGATCGTGTCAATATCTGCAGCGATTTTCGTTGCCCCGTCAGTCAGATAGTTCTGTAGGAAGCAGTATGAGCATTCAAAGGGACAGTTCTGTACGGAATTTAGCACATGGACATGGCAGCATATATATTTTTTGTTAAAGGTCGCGCATGTGCCCATTGCCTCGCCTTTTGTCACAACCTGCGATACCTTGTTTTTGCCTTCTTTATAATTGATGTTGTCCATTTAGTGATTCCCTGATTTGAGATAAATTTATAACCTAAAGATAACAGAAGATAATTTTAAAATTTACCTCGATACCTCAAGTGCAGAATTTGCAGGAAGTAAGATATGTTATGGTTTAGTCCTGATAGAGGACAGCCTTATCTAAGTAATAATATATCGAATTGTAAATTTTAAAATTATCTTCTGTTATCTTTGCAGACCACGAAGCCTACAACTCATCAAGAACTTTTTTTATTGCGTCTTTGATCTTTTTAGTTTTTAAGGTATCCAGCAGTTCCTTCAATTTCTCCGGGTCTTTTATATTTATCTTTATATCAATATTCCTGTTCTCAAGCGTCCTGTCCCAGTTGAAGGATATGTCATTGGGCAGTTCTAGTGCATTGACTGTTTCGGTTATCTTGTCATTGGCCTCTGACAGAAGCGGGAACCGTTTAATGCGTATAATGCGGCGTATCTCCTCGGTTTTGTCACGGGGGCTTAGTGATGATTCCAGTATGTCGTTTATTCCTGATCCTTCAATGAACTCGTCGAGGTCCTTATTGTGAAGTTTCAGATAGTCTTTCAGGTTTGCAGTCAGCTCGTCCAGTATTGAGGCTGTAAGCTGTATTGATGATTTCCAATGTATTATTTTCTTTAGAAGCTCTACCGGCTGATATGAAAGGTTTATGAGCTGTTTGAGCGAAAACTTCTTTTCATGGCAGAAGAGACTGATGTCATGAGGAAGATTGTTTATCCTCAGGCATTCCTGCAGGAAAGCGCTTTGGGGCTTAAGTTCAAAAGGTAAACATACTGTCTGAAGCAGCCATTTTTCAGGGATGTTCAGCGATAACGCAAAACATATGAACCGGACCTTGCTCATTGTGCTTGATAGTATCGCGGTCCTGTTGCCGCATAGTAACAGCGGTATTATATCGGTGAAAGGGGTGGGTGCAGGGAGGACTATTGCGCTAATGGTGTCTGCTTTGAACTCTTTTGAGTAGAGCACCCTTTTTTTACCGTCGATCAGATGGAACCGTTTTTTATCGTCCTGGTATACGATCACAGGGTAGAGAATGCCGAGAGTTTCAAAAGAGTTTATATGACAGGTCGGTTCAGGGCCTGATTCGAAAACGAAATTCCCCGGTGCAAAGATGCTATCATCGATCAGGATATCTTTGATATATATATTTCTGATAGCCATTATATTTGTATTTTACATGATATGAAACCATTAAAAATATAATTTCTCAAGAATTTTTTCACATTTCAGGGCATCAGCAATACGGTCCCTTTTTCTGTACCCTGTGATGAGAATATCCAGTTTTTTCCTGAGTACCTTGATTATCTGATGGCGGTATTCGGGAAGGGCTTCATTCTGCAATATATTATATAATGACCTGACCCTGAAGCTGTCCATTGCAGGATATTTAAAGGAAAGCTGGTCCTTATGGCCGCCGTATTTAATTACCGACAGCAGCGGATCGAGCCCGACCGGATGGTATCTCGATATCTTGATCCACAGGTCATAGTCTTCGCAGACTGCCAGAGCTTCATCAAAACAGCCGTATTTTTCGAGTAATGATTTTTTTATCAGCACGGATAATGTCGAGACAAGGCATCTTTTGAGAGATGCTTCCCATATCCAGCCAAATGGTTTTTGGTGGTGTTTGCAGGAATTCACTCTTTTACTATTTCTTATCCATTGTTCATCCGACTGCATTATCTGATAAAAGGGATATTTTCTGATATATTCAACCTGGTTCTTGAGTTTGTCTCGTTCCCATTGATCGTCCGAATCTAAAAATGCTATCCATTCTGTCTTCGCATGCCTGATGCCTTCGTTCCTTGCCCTTGATACGCCTGAATTTTTTGGCAGGAATACAGGGGTTATCCTGCTGCCGTAGTTTTTCAGTATCTCCTTTGTGCCATCGGTTGATGCATCGTCAACTACAATTATCTCTTTTGGCGGCAAGGTCTGAGACAATATGGAATCAATGGCGCGCTGAATGCTCTGCGCACGGTTATGGACAGGGATTATTGCTGTTATCTCAGGTTTTGTATCAAGAAAGCTGAAAATACGTTTTATGCTTTCTATGAACAGTTCAAGATTTTTATTGAAGTCCGTTATAGTATTTTGGTTCGAATGGTCTGTGCTGAACTTCAGGCAATGGAATGTGATATCTGTGTCCTGAAATACCTTTGCCTGTGCAAAGCATTCCATGTCTATTGCATCAGGTTTTTTCCATGTATCGGGAAGGATGTCTGCCTTCGGCTTTTTTACACTGAGCAGGGATCTGATGTTTATCGCATTTCCAGGAAAAGGAACGGGAAGCCTGTCATCGAGCTCCAAAATTTCCCCGTCCTCATTTGAGACATATTGAGGCCTGAGCCATCTGCCTGTCGAGCGTCTTTTGTCGGTGATACCGCAGGTGCCGATGTTCAGGACGAACAGAGGCCCAAGGTTGTCCCGTATCCAGCAGGCCGCTTCTTCACTTGCCTTTAGTCCTGCCCCTGTTATCAGCACGAACATGCCGGAGTTTGAATTCGTCAGCGCTCCGGACCTGACGGCCGCAAGTGTATGAACCGGCACGTTACAAGACTCAAGCCACTCTTTCGGAATCTCTTTTTTCAGTGCGAATGTTATGACGAGTTGGATCGCAGAGTGTTTATCATTATTCATATCAACCTGATTTTAACTAATTTCAGCAACTGTACTCAATTGATGGTTTTAAATTATAATTGGGGGACTAATAGTATGAGAATGGACAGGTTATGATCAAGGCAATAATATTCGACTACGGCAATGTAATAAGTTCGGTGGACAACGCTCTATTTTTCAGAGAGATCTCAAGGGCTTCAGGAAAGAGGGGGGAAGAGATCAGGGCGTGGATCGACTCCAGCCTTGTCTATATACGTGAGTATGAGACAGGCCGCATAACCCCTGATGAGTTCTTTGACAGGGCAGTAAGGCGCGGCGGGCTTGCACTGGGAAAGGATGAATTCATCAGGATGTTCACAGGCAGGTTCACCCCGATCGTCGAGACCAGAGACCTTATGCGTGAGCTCAAGGCCGGGTACCGACTGGGACTGCTCTCAAATACGAATGCATGGGACTTTGAATTCGAGATAGAGCGGTGCGACGTATTCACTCTGTTTGATTCTGTCACGGTATCTTTCAAGGTGGGGGCGATGAAACCTGATAAAAGAATATATCTGGACGCCCTGAACAAGCTTGAATTGAGCCCGCATGAATGTGTCTATATTGATGATATAAAAGAGTATGCCGATGCTGCGAATGATGTCGGCATGAACGCCATTCATTATACTTCACATGATGATATGGTTGAAGGATTAAGGAACTTGAACTGCCTTCCGGTTTAGCTGAAGATCTTAATCTTCCCGAACTCACCATCAAACCCCGGTATGATATGTATATCACCTGTACGCATCTTTGATATTGCGGTATCGATGCCTGCGGGCCCGGCTGATCTGATCTCATTAAGCGGAGTGTCCATAAGGATCTTAAATTCATTACCGAGGGCATTGAGCATGGCCATGTATGCGTTATTGACCTTCTTTGAGCTTGCCCCGACCTTGAGTGTTTCCGAAAGTATCTCCGGCAGAGGAACTATGTAATTGAAGCCAGGGAAGCCGTCCGGTCTGAAGTCCGTTTTTCTGTCCGCGAGTTTTTGTACCCTGTGCATTACCCCGATAGTCAGTTTCTTCCCGCAGACAGGGCATAGGTAGTTATGTTTGATAGTTTCCTCGGGAGTGATGTTCACACCGCATGACCTGTGCCCGTCGTAATGGTATTTACCCTCTTCAGGGAAGAACTCTATGGTGCCTTCAAAGCCCTTGCCTGTTTTTATTGCAGCGGTCATGGAACTGAAGGAGAGCTCTGTCTCAAATATATTTGCTTCACGCCCTATCTTTGCGGGCGAGTGGGCGTCTGAATTCGATATCAGGGTTATGTTGTCGAGTGCTGAAAGTCTTCGGTTCATTAGAGGGTCTGATGAAAGGCCTGTTTCTATGGCATGGATGTGCGGGGTCAGTTCATCGAAACATTCTTCAAGTGAATCAAAGCCGGACACCGCGCCGAAGACCGAGAAGTGCGGGGTCCAGGCATGCGCGGGTACATACATGACATCAGGTGCGGCATCCAGGGATATTTCAAGGAGGCTTTTTGCATCAAGCCCCAGAATAGGCCTGCCGTCAGAGCGTATGTTGCCGATCTTTCCGAGCGATCTGCTTATCTTTGACGCGCTTCTGAGGTCAGGGACAAATAGCAGGGAGTGGACCTTACGGGTCTTGTCGTTCTTTTTATAGATGCAGCTTATCTCTGCTGTGAGCATGAAATATACATCAGCCCTGCATGACTCCGGGACATCATCTGTACACCATTTTCTTTTCAGTGTGAAGAGACCATTGCCTGCGGGTTCAAGTTTTTCCTCCAGCTCCTTAAACCATTCAGGGTGTGTGAAATCTCCTGTGCCGATCACGGATATTCCCTTTAACTGGGCCCATCTCCAGATGCTTTCAGGGGACATTGCCTTACTTGTGGCCCTTGAGTACTTTGAATGTATATGGAGGTCAGCTATAAAGCGCATTGGGAATTATAACATTAGAAGTGTCTGTTTTAAATTGTGTGAATAGATGTAAGGCATAGGTCTTTTTTTAGAAAATTATTTCGGATACCATAATCGCAGTTTAAAACACCTCAGCGTTTGCACTGTAAATTCACAGCTAAATGTCTGATTTAATATCTATCCAATTGAAAAATTTACTAAAAAAAGACCTATGCCTTGCATGTGAAGAGCATGAAAAATCAAGCCTTTTTGATTTATAATTAATAGTTATAAACGGCTAAAGGAGGAGCTTATGAATTATAAGGAATATCTAACAAAATACATTGGTGAGAAAATGCACTTTGACATTGATCCTAACGGCGATTACAGTCTTGATATGACCTGCAGGACTTACGCGAACGGTTTTATCAGAGAGGTGCATGATGAATTCGTAATCATATATGACCAGCTGGATAAATCCAATTTAGTGGTTTCGTTTATGAGACTGTATATCAGGTTTCTTGATGAGGAAGATAAAAAATAAAAATGGTGGGCATGAGAGGACTTGAACCTCCACGGGTTACCCCACTAGATCCTAAGTCTAGCACGTCTGCCAATTCCGCCACACGCCCTTGGGTTGATAGTATAGAAAAAGCCCCTCTGTATAACAGAGGGGCTTTGGGGTCTGTTTACGATTTTTCTACATTTACAGCTTTGGGGCCCTTGGGGCCGTCTTCTACTTCAAAGCTGACTGCATCACCTTCTAAAAGGGTCTTAAAACCGTTGCCGCTTATAGAAGCATAATGAACAAATACATCTGTACCGTCTTCACTTGAGATGAAGCCATAACCCTTGGATTCGTTAAACCATTTTACTGTTCCGTTTGCCATTTTCTTACATACCTCCTAACTTATAGACTAAAGTGTCAGAGGACCTTGCTTTTTTTACAAAAAAAAGACCACAAAGCTAAAAGTCTTTGAGGCCCGGCCCGTTACAAAAACTTCTGATACTTACCTGAAATCATAACATGCATAAAAAATAATTGCAAGATAATATAGGGACCGGTGCAATATATAAATTAGGGCCACCCCCTTATTTATATATATCAGCATGATAGGAGGTTTTATTTTTGACAACAAGGTCTAATTTTGACAATATAGAACTCATGGAGGATACATGAAAAAGACAATTATAGTAGGCGGCGGGATATCAGGTCTGACAACAGCATACCTTCTTAATAAGAACGTGCCGGATATGGAGGTCACGGTCATTGAGTCTGATGTCCGTACCGGAGGAAAGATTTGGAGCGAACATAGAGAAGGTTTTCTCTGTGAAAAAGGGCCGAACGGTTTTCTTGACAACAAGCCCCGTACACTTGAGCTGTGTGAAAGCCTGGGGCTCGGGCCGGTCAGGAGCAATGACAACTCTAAAAAACGGTATATCTTTTCCGGGGGCAAGCTCAATGCGCTTCCCGAGTCACCGCCTTCATTTATTAAGTCAGACCTTCTTTCGTGGGGCGGGAAGCTCCGGCTTCTATATGAACTGTTTGCTCCCAAAGGTCCTGATGATGAGACGGTGGCTGATTTTATAATCAGGAGGCTCGGCAGGGAGGCGCTTGAAAAGCTCATCGACCCGATGTGTTCCGGTATTTACGCGGGGGACCCTTATAATATGAGCATCAAGAGCTGTTTCCCCCGTATCAAGGAGCTTGAGCAGGAATACGGCAGTCTTATAAAGGCGTTGATAAAGATCAAAAAACAGCGTAAGGCTGAACATGCAGGCGGGGAAGAGGTATCTGCTGCGCCTGCCGGAAGGCTCACATCATTTTATAACGGAGCGCAGGAGCTCACTGATGCCCTTGTCAGGGAACTTGGCAGCAGGGTTGAGACAGGCGTTTCTGTCGGCAGTATTTCGAAAGAGAACGGGCATTATCTGGTTGATACCTCAAAAGGCGTCTATAAAGCAGACAATGTCATACTTGCTGTTCCTGCATATGCTTCGGCAGAGATACTCAAGGACCTTGATAAAGAAATATCATCGGTCATCTCCGGAATTCCCTATCCTCATGTCGCTGTCATAGGGTTTGGTTACAGTAAGGAAAAGGTGAATCGTGCTCTTGACGGCTTCGGGTTTCTTGTCCCGCATACTGAAAAACGCCGGATACTGGGTAATCTGTGGGATTCGAGCATATTCCCGAACAGGGCGCCGGAGGGACATGTTCTGTTGAGGACCATGGCCGGAGGCGCCAAGCATCCTGAGATAGCTGATATGGATGATGGTAAGGTCATAGACATGGTACAGGATGAGCTTAGCTCCATGATAGGGTTTACCTCTGACCCGGAAATGGTCATGCTCCAACGGTGGGACAGGGCAATACCTCAATACCTTCCGGGTCATGGAAAAAAGATGGAGCTCATAGACCGTGCGATCGAAAAACATCCGGGACTCTATCTGACAGGGAACGCGTACCGGGGAATAGGGATCAATGACTGCATAGAGAGTGCATATAAGCTTGCTGAACGCCTGAAAAAGTGACACTTATTTATAGTATCAACGAGGGTTTTGATTTTCCGGTAATTGATAATGTAATATATTTGTTCAACTTAAACCCTGCTGTTGTTCAACATGCAGGCCGTAAAAAAGTACAATAATATTTAAACATGTCAGAAAACAGAAATATCTTGATTATAATCAGCATTACGCTGGCCCTTGTAGTTGTTTATACGACCAGCCTCTACAGTTATCTGCTTTTTCATGGTATTGCCGAGATGTTCAGTATTGTTATCTCGTTCGCAATATTCATGTTCGCCTGGAACTCCAAAAGGTTCCAGGATAACGACTACTTTCTGTTTCTCGGGATAACCTATTTCTTTATCGGCATGCTGGACTTTCTGCATACCCTTTCCTATCAGGGTATGAACATATTCACTGATTATGATTATTATGCGAATCAGCTATGGATAGGGACCAGGTATCTTGAGAGCATCTCGCTCGTTATTGCGTTCAGCTTTCTGAGGACCAAGAATAAAGATTTTGCCTTTAAGGCATTTATCCCGTATGCGGTTGTCTTTACAATACTTGTCCTTTCCATTTTTTACTGGAAGGTGTTTCCTGTATGCTTTATTGAAGGCCAGGGCCTGACCACGTTCAAGGTTGTAAGTGAATATATTATATGCGCAATCCTGTTTTCCGGGCTCGGTATGCTCATAAAGAACAGGAGATTCTTTGAAGACCATATCTTCAGGTTCATAGTCTACTCTTTTATTTTTACCATCATATCAGAATTGGCGTTCACATTTTATGTAAGTAATTACGGTATCTCGAATCTGATAGGCCATTATTTCAAAATATTCTCTTTTTATATGATATACAGGGCCATTATTTATACCGGCCTTGTGAAGCCTTTTAATCTGCTGTTCAAAGACCTGCAGCATAAACAGGCAGAATTGATAAAGTACGCTGATGACCTTAAAGAGCTCAATGCCAATAAGGACAAGTTCTTTTCCATCATATCCCATGACCTGAGAAATCCGCTCACATCAATATACGGTTTTGCCGACCTGCTGGCGAAAAAGGCGGATGTCTTCCCGAGGGAAAAGATACAGGAGTTTTCGAACGATATATATAGATCATCAAAGAAGCTGTATGACCTGCTTGAAAACCTTCTGCAGTGGGCGCTGATACAGCAGGACAAGGTAAGGTTCAGCCCTGAAAAGTTCCCTTTAAAGAACCTTATAGATTCTAATATCACGCTCCTTGCCGGTAATGCAAAGAAGAAGGAAATTAACCTGTCAGCTGACATACCGGAGAACATTCAGGTATTTGCTGATTTCAACATGATAAACTCCGTTATGCAGAACCTTATCACTAATGCCGTTAAGTTCACAGACAGGGGGGGCATGGTCAGTGTTGCTGCAGAGCAGCACAGCAATATGGTCGAGATCTCTGTAAAGGACAGCGGTGTTGGTATTGATGAAAGTGTGTTGAACGGACTTTTCTCTATTGAATCTAACGTGTCCACTAAGGGGACCTCAGGAGAGGCCGGTACCGGTCTCGGGCTTATATTGTGCAAAGAACTTGTGAATAAGAGCGGCGGAGAAATAAAAGTGGAAAGCGGGCCGGGCAAAGGCTCGGTCTTTAAATTTACCCTTCCAAGTGACCGGCAGGGGCCTGTTCAGTAGCCTGAACAGTTTCATCCTCAAACGTATAGATCTCCAGAAGCGAAAGACAGAGGGCTGTTATCAGCGGCCCGAGAATAAATCCCAGAAAACCCAGGAAGTTTATTCCCCCCAGTACGCTGAAAAAGACGAGAAGGGTATGCAGTTTTGTCCTGCCGCCTATTACTATCGGCTTGATTATATTATCAATGCTCGTGATAAGCAGTATACAGTAGGCAAGGAAACCAAGGCCTTTTGCGTAACTTCCCGAGAGCAGAAGAAATATTGCGGTCGGCAGCCATATTGTTGTACAGCCGAACAGGGGCACAAGCGAAAATATCGCCATGGCAGTGCCCCAGAACACGGGTGACGGAAGGCCGAACAGCCAGAAGGCAATACCGCCCAGTATGCCCTGGGCGACTGCGACCGCAAGTCCTCCGTATATAGCGGCAACCACCAGTTCTCTCACCCTTTCCTCAAGCCTGTCTTTCTGTATGTCGGAAAAGGGCAGGAGCTTTTTTATGTAACCTGCAATGGATGCACCGTCCTTGAAAAAATAAAATATGGTCATGCACATGATGATGAAATTAATTATCAGCAGTAAGGCATTTTTAAAAATGGAGGACATATGCTCTGCAATAGAGCTGCTGAGCGATTTCAGGGTCGTCACCGCGCCCTGCCTCAGGTCTAATCCCTTTAACAGCCTATGGGAACTTATGTTATCAAAAAGCCCGGTGATGCGGGGATGGTTCTGCAGGCTTGTGATCGAGTCAAAACTGTTCTTCTCCAGACGGCTGTATACATCGGTTATTTCATTGACCAGGCTGCCTGTGATATATGAGAACGGCCCGATAATTATCACAAGTATCATAATGAGAGATATTATTGAGGCAGCCCACGGTTTTTTGAGATGTTTCAGTATCAGCTTGTAAGCCGGATAAAAAGTTATGCTGAGCACCATGGCCCATGCAAGAGTGAAGAGGAACGGGCTCATCACCCTGTAAAAGAGATAAAAGAGGATGAGGATGATCGCCAGGGATATTGTTTTATATAGCCAGTCTGATCTCATTGTCAAATAATACGGCCCGGCAGTCTGCCGGTTGTTTCAGTATCAAGCAGGACAGGCTGGCCATTGACGAAAACATGATGTATGCCTTCCTGTCTGCTGAACGGTTTATCAAAGCTGCTGACATCATGTATTTTATCCGGGTCATACACTGTGATGTCCGCAAAGAAATTTTCTGCTATCATACCCCTGCGTTCTATATTGAATATCTTTGCAGGGAGTCCGGTCATTTTATAGATCGCTTCCCCCTGTGTCAAGACCTTCTCATCTCGTGTGTACTTTCCGAGCACCCTGGGAAAGCTGCCGAAACCTCTTGGGTGCGGGCTGCCTCCAAAGGTCACACCATCGAGGCTTCTTACCGCGCTGTCAGTGCCTATAACTGTGTACGGCTGCTTCAGGATCAAACGGAGGTTGTCTTCGTTCATGGAGAAAAATATTGCCCCGACCCTTAGGGATTCTTCGGTCAGCAGGTCAAAAAAACAGTCCATGGGAGGCTTGTTAAGTTCACGGCTTATCTCAGAAAGGTTTTTTCCTTCAGCCCATCTGTTCCTGTCTGTGCCTGTTGATGATATTCTTATACTCTCCCATGGCGGTTCACCATTATATTCTTTTAATATCTCTTTTGTAAGCCTTAAGCGTTCGGATGCCAGGCGCTGCATCTCTTTTTTATGTCCGCCCTCAAATGCCCATGAAGGGAGAATGGTGTCAAGGTCAGTATTTGCAGCAATATATGGATACCTGTCGCAGGTAAGCGGTATGCCTTTTTCATGTGCTTCATCTATCAGGCTGAAGACCTTCGGGAGCTTTCCCCAGTTATTTCTGCCGTATGTTTTAAGGTGCGAAATATGGGCGTGAACGCCGGATGCCGCGGTTATCGTGATGACCTCTTGAATCGACTCTATAAGCCTGTCCCCTTCGCTTCTCATGTGGGTCGCATATATGCCCTTGTGCCTGGCTGTCTCCCTGGCAAGTTCTATAAGTTCCGGTGTGTCCGAGAATATGCCGGGGGGATAGATAAGCCCGGTTGATATGCCTTTTGCCCCTGCATCAAACGAAGCCTTTAGCAGAGAATTCATTTTCCCCTTTTCTGTTTCAGACAGGGGTTTATCAAGATATCCGGCCGCAGAGGCACGGAGATTTCCGTGGCCGGTAAGGGTTGCAAAATTGACCGCGAATTTTCTTTTTTCAAGAAGCGCAAAATATTCTTCAAAGGTGTTCCAGCGCTCTTTAATGTCATATTCTTTGATATCGCTTTCCCTTTGTTCAAGGGCGGGGCCGTAGAGCGGGGCTGCGGAAAGACCGCAGTTGCCGTTTATCTCAGTGGTGACACCCTGATATATTTTTCCTTCCGCCCTTCCGTCGGCCAGCAGGGTGAATTCGGAGTGCGCATGAGTGTCGATAAAACCGGGACAGGCAATGAGACCTTTTATGTTGATCGTAACGTCGGCAGACGAGGGAGAAAGTTCGCCAATCGCTTTTATGCGGTCATCTTCAATGGCTATGTCCGCTTTGATGGGGACGGATGTTTCTCCTGCACCGTCAATGACATGTCCGCCCTGTAATAAATAGCTGGTTCCCATAATCCCCTCTTAAAAGAACGGGTTAAAATGTATCAATGCAGGGTTCGTTCCCCGAATGAACAGCTTTCCTGGAAACAGGCCGGATATCAGTAAGTCTGTCCGGTGCTTTTCGCGAAAAGTGTTGACCGTGTGGCATATGAAGTTATGCCTTTGGCTATTGCTTCGGCTATTTTGTTCTGGTAGCGTGCACCAGCCAGCCTTTTTTCTTCTTCACGGTTACTTATAAAAGATATCTCTACAAGCACCGACGGCATCTCAGCGCCCACAAGCACATAAAAGAGGGCATATTTTACGCCGAGGTCATGTATCTTCCGGTAGTCTTTTTTAAGTGTACTAACCAGAGCGTTCTGCACGCTGTGCGCAAGCATCATGGATTCCTCATTCTTGTTCTTTCTTGCAAGGTCCATTAATATTACCTGGAGTCCGTCCTGCACCTTGCGCATTTTTTGGGGTGATATCTTATTCTCCCTTGCCGCAACATTTATCGCCTCGCTGTTGTTGGTCCAGTTAAGGAAGTATGTTTCTATACCCCTGACCTTCCTTTTCTTGCTGGCATTTACATGGATCGAAATAAAGAGGTCAGCTTTTTTGGCATTTGCCATTTCAGTCCTGTCGTTCAATGGAATGAACTTGTCGCGCGTCCTTGTGTACAGCACCTTCATGCCATGTTTTTTTTGCAATATCTTTCCGAGCTTTTTTCCTACATCAAGAGTTATGTCCTTTTCTTTAAGGCCTCTCGGGCCGACAGCTCCGGGGTCTTTTCCGCCATGTCCGGCATCAATGACAACGGTCCTTATGCCGGAAAGTTTTTTGTCAGCGAGTTTTTTTGAAGGCTTTTTTATATCTGTAACAGGGGCGCTGCTATCTTTTGCATATACATCTACGACAAGTCTGTAAGGCTTGTTGAGTGTAAAGGATGTGAAGTGTTCGATATTGTTCAGGTCAAAAACTATCCTTGCGGTGCCTTTTTTATAATCCCCGACTCTTACAGCCTTGATAGCGTTATTATTAATAGACATGGGTGTCTTTGACTTGTCTGACAAAGAGGTATGCTTCAGGTCAAAAATAAGGCGGTCAGGGGATTTTAATCTTTTTTTGCTGAATGTAGCGGGCCCGCTGAGGTCGATAACGACCCTTGTGTAGCTTTTATATTCGTTATATCGAAGCCCTTTCACCACGGTCTGCTTGCCGGCATGGCTTATGCCGAACAAAAATAGCAGGAGTAAAGGCGCTATGATTGCCTTTTTCATGTATCATTTTTAACAAAAAACTCCTTAAAAGTCAATTACATCAATGGTGAGACACATGTTCTATCTTAGTTCAAGGAATGCGAGCGACTCAATATGATAGGTCTGTGGAAAGAGGTCTATCATTCTTACGGACCGGATATTATATGTAAGAGAAAGTATTTTGAGGTCCCTTGCGAATGTGGTTGGATTGCATGATATGTATACTATTCTTTCCGGTTTCATGTACAGCACATTGTTCATCGCCCTCTTTGTGAGCCCGGGACGCGGGGGGTCGAGCAGGACTATGTCATAGTGTTCCTTTGTCTGGAACTTCTCTGCCGTGGAGCGTACGAACCTGATGCTGGATATACGGTTTATTTTGAGGTTCCTCTTGCCGTCGTTGACTGCATAGCTGTTCTCTTCAACAGCGGTCACATCAGCATCTTCCGCAAGCGGCAGGGAGAAATTGCCCGCACCGGAATAAAGGTCGAGCAGGGTCAGGTTCTTCAGCGGCTGCAGTTCATCTTTTATTAATTTGATAACCGACTGGTTAAGCGCCCAGTTACCCTGAAGAAAGCTCATGGGTGATACGGTATAGTTGAGTCCCGCAAGGTTGACGGTTGTGTAGGGCACTCCGTAGCGGAATATTTTTCTGCCGGTTGTTTCGATAAATACACTGCCGGCCCCTGCCTTTATAAATCCCAATGCTACTTTTTCAAACCATGGTTTTACCTTCCCCCGAATCTTCAAAAGTATAACAGGGGGGGCGCCTGAGGTGATATGTATCTCATGGAAATCAGTATCTTTCAACAGACCTTCTGCGATGACGAGATTTTCATTTACTTCTTTTGTCATCACAGGACAGCTGGTTATATGAACAAGTTCTCTTGTGCCTTCTTTGTAGAAACCTGTTTTTCCTTCAGCCACCTTGAACTGGCCTCTTATCCGGTAGTTCCATTGGACATTATTAATAAGCGTATCGGACAGGGGCAGGTCGATCTTTGCCGCTCTTTGCAGACAGTCGCTCAGAATGTTCTCTTTCATCCTGACCTGGTTTTCATAACTCATATGCTGGAGCTGACAGCCGCCGCATATGCCGAAGAACTCACATGCAGGTTCAATTCTTTCCGGTGAGCGTTCGAGGACCTTTGTAACCGATGCCTTCAGATAGTCCTTTTTCTCTTCATCGACAACTACTTCCGCTGTTTCTCCCGGAAGCACTGCGCCTTTTATCATCACGATCTTTCCGTCATGTCTTGCAATGGATATCCCGCCGTAAGCAGGCCGTTCTATTTTAAGCGTTAATTTCATCATAGTATACGAGTATACCAGAAATTGCCGCCGTCTTTCTTTTGTGAAAATGTTAATATGTAGCTTAATTAAGAGACAATCAAACGGAGGCCATTATGAAGAGACTTACTAAATTCTTTTTCGAGGGACTTCTGGTGCTGGTCCCCCTTGTAGCGACTGTCTATGTGATATACGTGATATTTATGAAGATAGACTCTATCTTCAGGTTCACCATACCGGGGATGGGGTTTCTTGTCACGATCCTGACCATAACCATTGTGGGTTTCATATCATCAAACTTTCTTACCAAAAAGCTGCTCAATCTTGTTGATATCATATTTGCAAAACTCCCCTTCGTGAAAATGATCTACACCTCCATAAAAGACCTGATCGGCGCTTTTGTGGGTGACAAGAAGAGCTTTGACAAGCCTGTGCTCGTTACGCTCTCGCCCGGGAACAATGTTCAGGCTATAGGATTTGTTACAAGGGAGAACCTTTCTGCCCTGGGTATCGAGGGCAAGGTCTCTGTATACATGCCCCAGTCATACAATTTCGCGGGCAATCTCATCGTTGTACCCCGTGACCAGGTCACACCCCTGTCTGCTGACAGCGGGGATGTTATGGCATTTATAGTGTCCGGAGGGGTTGCTTCGCAATAATCAGCACTTAACCCGCGTGAAAGCCTTGAATGTTTAAAGATGCTATTATATATGATAATTATTTGAGAAGGTAGTCAATAGAAACATGGGTGTTAACTCCGATAATTCATTGAACAAAAGTATAAAGGGAGCGTTCCTTATCCTGCTGATGCATGTTGCCCTCATCGGACTGATAGGCGCTCTGGTAATGTTTTTTGGCTGGATATTAAACTACATGGGCTGGATCATTCTGGCCCTCCTCTGTTCGCTTGCAGGTTCCCTCTACTGGTTTTACAAAAAAACAAGAGCTGACAGCGAAATGCTCAAAAAAATGGTGGGGGAGTCCCTCTTAAAAGGCAGAAACATCGAGGTCAGTTTTCTCGGCGGTGCCGCTACCTTTAAGATAGAAGATAATCAATCCAAAGAAATAAATCTCACGAACTCTGCTGAAAGTGTCAAACAGCTTGAAGAAAATGATTCAGACAGTGTCCGCTCGCTCACAGAACTCGCACGCCTCTACGAGAAAAAGCTCATCACCATTGAAGAGTACGAAAAGGCGAAAGTGAAAATACTTGAATAATTAAGAATTAAGAATTAAGAATTAAGAAAAAAAAGCATTTTATGGAGGGGGCTGTGGATAAGATAACTGAGGTATTCAGGAAAGGGATAATCAAGGTCGATGTTGTATTTCATGTTTTCGCGGCCATACTGCTTCTTATTGCATGCGGTTTTATCCTGATTAACGGGGCGCTCAATATCCTGCCCCCAACCCGGACATCGATCATACATCTGGTAAATGATGTGCTTCTCGCCCTCATAGTCCTTGAGCTTCTATGGACAGTCAACAGGTTTCTCAAACATCAGAAATTCCTGCTCGGTCCGTTTCTTGCCATCGGCGTAATTGCCGGGGTCAGAAGGATACTCCTCATAGAGGCGCAGACCTCGTTGTCCGAGCATGTGGAGATAGAGAAGCTTTATGAGATAGGGCTGAGTGCCGTGGTTGTGCTCATTTTGATGATAGCTTATTATATTTCCGCCAGGGCCGAGAAGCTGGAGTCGCCCTGATGTCGATATGTTCTTTATGTAGTATTTGTTTTGGCGGCAGGCAAAGAAATTTTAAATTTTGTTCCCTGCCCCGGTTCACTTTCTGCTGAGATCTTTCCTTCATGTTTTTCAATTATCTTGTATGATACTGACAGGCCAAGTCCGGTCCCTTTTCCGGGTCTTTTTGTGGTATAAAACGGGTCGAATATTTTATCGAGCTTGTCCTTTTCAATACCACTACCGTTATCAATAAATTCCATGATTATATTTTTGTTATCCCGGGAACTAGTCTTTATGTTTAACGTACCGCCTTCCGTCATGGCATCCAGGGCATTTGTAATCATGTTCAGGATAACCTGCTGGAGCTCGGTTTTTTCGACATATACGGATGGAAGGTTGTCTTCGTATTCCTTTATCAGCTGAATTCCTTTTTGCTTGATCCTGCTTATGCTGAAATTCAATGTATCATTAATTGCTTCGTTTAAATTGAGTTTAGTTAATTTCCCTTTTGATTCCCTGGAAAAAGAGCTGAAGTCTCTGACTATCTTTGCCATATACTCACATGCTTTATACATGAGCGACAACTCATAGTATCTTTTAGAGTCTTTCTCTTCTTCATTTTTATGTTTTTCGATCATGGGTATTAATCCTGCCAGGGGAGAGTTCAGTTCATGTGCAAGGCCTCCGGCCATCTCTCCCATTGCGGAGAGTTTTTCAGATTGTATTAATTGGGACTGTGCATTGAGCAATTCTTTGGTTTTCTCTTTTACCCTGTTCTCCAGTTCCCTGCTCCACGCTGCAATTTCCAAGTTGGCTTTATTAAGTGACTCTTCCGCCCTCTTTCGTTCGGTAATATCCGTAATCATGCCGAGGGCACCTGTGAATTCGCCTTTATCATTTGTTAAAGGATTAGTAGAGATAATAGTCCATATGTCTGAGCCGTCCTTTCTTTTAAACCGGAAGTCATGGGTATCTTTTATGCCTTTCTTGCGACGCTCGAGGTTTGATTCAGCTTCCTTCCTTCCATCTTCGTCCATGAATTCAAATAGGTTGCGGCCGATCATTTCTTCAACGGTATAGCCTAATAATTCCGCTATCTGTTTATTAGCAAAAGTTGTATTTGCCTGTCTATCTATTATCCAAACACCTTCGTTTGAGGTCTCAACGATATCACGATATTTTTTTTCACTTATCTTGCGAGCCTCCTCCGTTCTCTTGCTCTCAGTGATATCTATAAAAGAACCCATCATACAAAGGGGAATGTCGGAACTGTCCTTCACAATTGTTGCGGAGAGCTGTACATCAAATAACGTACCGTCTTTCTTCCTGGCGTTCAGTTCTCCAACCCAGTTCCCTTTTTCATTTAATATCTTTATTACATCCACAGCCTTTTGTGGGTAGTGCCAGAATCCCAAAGCAGATTTTCCCAGGACTTCCTCTTCGTTATCATACCCCCACATTTTTATGAATGAAGAGTTTACGTAAGTAATATTCGCTTCGGTATCAGTAATACAGATCGCATTAATGGATGACTCTATGGCCCTGTCCTTTATAATAAGAGACTTCTCGGCCTTTCTGCGCCCGGTTATGTCCACGAGCATGGCAGTATTAATGTCTCCTTCAAGAACAGAACTGGTAAGTATATTCTTTATATTCCCTTTTTTTGTAACGAGATCAACTTCATAATTATCGAACCGGCCCTTTTCCTTAAGTATTTTCATGATGCGTTCTCTTTGCGCCGGGTCTTTATATTTTGTTACGGTATTCTCTTTAAGTACTTCATTTATTGATTCATATTCAAACATATGAACAATCGCATTATTTGCATAAAGGATGTCACCTTTGAGATTGCTTGTCACTACTCCGACAATGGAATTTTCTACAAGATTGCGGTATTTTTTGTCTGAATCTTTCAGCGCAAGCTCAATCTGTTTACGATCATTAATTTCATCTTTTAGAAGTGTAACTGCTGACTCCAGTTCCGCGGTGCGCTCCTCGACCTTTATTTCCAGATCATCCTTTGTTGTTTTAAGCGCATCTTCAGCTTTACCCATAAACTTACAAAAGGCGGAATTGATATGCTGGTAGACTACCTTCTTATCCTTCAGGACAAGAAGGTTGGGTATTGAATTAATAATAGTATCTAATAGATCGCGTTGTTCCTGCAGCTCTACTTTTAATTCATATAATTCATCATTTAATTTCAAACTGTACCTCTTAGCAGGGAGTTGTTTTATTTATTTTAGAAACCGTTATGTTATAGAAATATATCATTTATCCACTATAAATAAAAACAAAAATATTATAGCTGTTTGGTTTAAATTGATATGTATTTCGTAGCTGAAATAACTTTTCCTCTATTGCGCTTAATATCCTTGTGGGTGGTATCTGGGTGGTGTCAGTGCTTCATTGTACAGTTTTTCCTGAAGAATGGAGCCCTGACACCACCTTCGTAGCCCCCGTGCCTCTACAATTATCTATAATGCCAAAAGATACTTCCCGGCTAAATGCATACCGAAGTAGAGTAACAAATGTCCAACAACTATATTTATAACACTTCGGATATGAGTGATCGCCCGTTTCTTCTTCACCACCATGTAAATCACTTCAATGACCATCACAGCGCCAATGATGAACATATTGATCCCGACAATCCCCAAAAAAAGACTGTTAATCATATCAAACATAAAAGCACCTTTTTTATATTAATTGTGTATACCTGATACCACCCAAAGGTCGTGCCATCCATGTCCCCCCAACATGTTCGGATAATTATAGTTTAATCAGGTAAGAAATTAAAGCAGATTGTTGATTTGCAGGCATTTTGTAAAATGTGTACGGGCTGACCCCACAGACAGGTAGTATCAAGACTCCATTCCAATCCCACCCATTGTCAAAATAAGCATATAGATCTAATATAATTAATATTACAAGGAGATTGAATATGCCCAAAGTAAAAGATCTATCTGTTGATGACCTTGAACATCTGATCGAACAGAAAATACTCGAAATATTCGGCGACCCTGAGTCAGGACTTGAATTAAAACCCGAGTTCAAAAAGAAGCTGTAATCCCGCCTGAAAAAGCCTTCTGGGAAAATATCTCATGAAGAGGTATTAAAGAAATTTGGCTAAGAAGGTTGAATGGACAGAAGCCTCTCTTGATGATCTGCAAAAACTCGACAAACCCATCATCAGCCGTATCCTTTAAAAAATATCCTGGTTTTCTGAAAATTTTGACAATGTTACCCCTGAAGCCTTGACCGGTGATCTAAGTGGAGCATTCAAGCTGAGGATTGGTGACTGGCGTGTTGTTTATACTATTGAAAAAGATCTTGTTCTGATTCATGCTATAGGACATAGGCGGGAAATATACAAGTAGGGCCCGTTTCCCAATCGGGCTGTTTGATTTTCTTTTGACAGGCATTATTTTCCTTTGGTTACAAGTTTACCTTTTTCTTCTTGCTGTTTAGTCTTATGTTAGATTAATATTAAACGTTGGATTTTTCAGGGGAAACATATAATTATCGGAGTTAACCTTGATAGGACTTTCTCAGTATTTAGCAGGGAGGAGATATCATGAACAAAGAACAGGTCATAGCGCTATTGAAGAAGAACATTAACAGTCTCCGGATTTTTCATGTGAAGGCCCTCTATCTTTTCGGCTCCGTTGTGCGCGGCGATGAAAAACTGACGAGTGACATCGATATTCTCGTGGAGTTCGAGCATGATGCGCACATTGGGCTGTTCGAGTTCTCACATCTTCAGCGAACATTGTCGGGAATTCTTGGATGTAACGTTGACCTGGCGACTCCCGAGGCCCTGCACAAAGATATGAAAGGGCGAATAATGGAGGAAGCTGTTCGTGCCGCTTAGAAATTGGTTGTTCCGGATCAATGATATTCTGGACTCCATCTCAGCCGTTGAGACGTATGTCGTCGGCATGACATATGAAGATTTCATAGCCGACAGGAAGACCGTGGACGCAGTGGTCAGGAACCTGATTGTTATTGGTGAAGCTTCTGTTCACATCCCAGGGGAAATCTGCACTGCGCATGCGGAGATACCATGGAAGGACATGAGTGCTATGCGCAATTTCGTCGTCCATGAATATTTCGGAGTAAGCGACAGGATTCTCTGGGATACTGTTCAGATCGATCTGCCCCCGCTTGTGCCGGTTCTCAAAGAAATTGTCGTGCAATATTTGAAGGGCAATTAATAAATACATAATCTGGAACAAATAGGTGACACCACCCGGACACCACCCGCAAGCTAATAAAGAATTGCCCCTGCAAAAAAAAATGGGCATGACGCATTTACAGTTTTTCCTGAAGAATGGAGCCTTGACACCACCCACGTAATTCGCAATTATACTTCTCCTACCCCTTTTCCCATTAGCGATTTTGGTTCTTGGTGAAACCAGAGGGAAAAGAATTAATTTATGT
>CBFDEG010000043.1:0-20605 GCA_965603765.1 uncultured bacterium
TTCATCACTTTGCTGCTGTGAATTTTTATTTTTTAACTGACTGTGAATGTCACGCTGCTTTTTCATAACATAATATTTGCATATATCATCTAAATTAAAGTTTGGAACACTGCAGCCCGGCAAACAACGTTCCGGTTTATGAATACATGGTTTAAGGAGATTGATGTAGTCATTAGTTTCTGATATTGCCCTGACTACCAGCTCTATCTGTTGGCGGGTAATATCCTGAAACTGTATGTTTGCCAGAAGTTCATTGATCTTCAGGGATACCGTATCTGCACTGATGCCAACGCGTTCAAATATCTGGTTGTTCAGTCCGTCTACGCGTTTATAACCATCTTCAAGGCCTGTAAGTTGTAGTTTGAGGTTGGTAAGGAGTTTATGCTCTTCTGCATGTGTCTGTTTATTTAATTTATCTGCGAAATGTATCTCGATATGATCTGACATATCTGTAATGGCTTTTCCTATTTGGTTTGCCACTTGTTCCGAGCGGGTGGAGAGTTCCCGTACTTTACCGGCCACAACTGTAAAGCTTCTTCCCTCATTGCCTGCCCGTGCTGCCTCAATTGATGCGTTGAGTGCAAGTAGATTGGTCTGGTCGCTGATGTCCTTGATCAGGGACACTAAACTTGACATGGATTTGGCATTTTCAGTTAATGACTGAGTGCTTTTATAGTCGTTTTCCAGGTCCTCTTTTCGATTTTTGATATATATGTGTAATTTGGTAATGGCGTCTTTGTTGTCAGCTATGGTTGAATGTGATTGACTTGCAAGTGTTTCACTCTGATCGCGCAACGATAAAAGTATATCGACAAGGTTTGTCATGGATTGGTCAATTTCCTGGGCCTGAGTAATGATCCCGTGAGCGGCAGAATCTGTCTGTTTGATTACATTTTCAAGATGTGCCTGGGTAATATTACCCAGTTCTTCCTGTGAACTTAGATAGTGAAATAATTTTTTATGTCGTATTTGTGTGTGCTCAAATTTCGCGTGGAAATTATTAATAATTTCATAGTCCCGCCCGGCTATCTTATCTAGGGGTTTTACAACTGATATTAGAGCAATTATGGTAAATGTTGCCATTGTGAATATTACAAGTAAGGCGCTGCATATTTGGCCGCCGTATTCTGAGGACAGGGATTGACATAAGTGGTTGAGATATTTGTGTGAAAATATGTCAATAATAAGAATTGTAACAGTTGTAAGGGCAGTGCATTGAACTAAAAAACGTTTATATCTGGGAAGGTAAAAAAATAACGATATGTCATCTTTATTGTTATTGAAAATGCCAAACTCAGATTTAGCAGTTTTATCTGTTCTATTAAGTGAAGAGTTAATTTTTTCCATTTCTCACGAACTCCAATATTACTTATATTACTTATATTACATATATTACTTATATTACTTCGGCAACTTTATATAATTCCTTTAATTTTTAATGAAAGATTGTTTTTATAGAATTAATTCAAGCTGTTAATGAAAAATATCAAATATTGGGAATAGCTTGATATGCCTTGATGAATAGAATTTTATTTGCCAAATATAAAGATATATGACATATTACACATATTACTAATATTACTAATAAGTGTATATTTTATTCTAAGTTAGTATTTTGGGTTTTGTAATAAATATAATTCAGGGGAAATAATTAATAAACAATAGGTTGAAGGTTCATGAAACAGCTCGTCAGACATTTATGATGAGAGTGAGTGTTAAATACTGGAAAATGATTCTTTACAAGGGAATCTATTATGGAGCATTTCAGTGACATCTCGGGCGCAACTATTTGATTTAAAAGTTTTTTATGAGGGATATTGTATTTCTGATGTCAGAAAAGAATATGCAGTAATTCTGAGCATAGGAAATACTGTCAAGGATGCAGTGGCAGAAATGATGGCAATGTCTGTCAATTGTGTAGTTGTTGAAGAAAATGGTACTTATGTCGGTATATTGACCGGCAAAGATATGTTACGCCTTATATCGACCGGCAAAGATATTTCATCCATTAAATTAAGTGATGAAATGGACTATCCGATACATACCGTAGAAGCTATAACGCCTGTTCATGAGGCTGTCAGGGTCATGGCCAGGAAAGAGATCCATAAAGCGGTGGTCGTTGATGAGAACGGCAGTCTAACAGGAACTGTCTCTCTTTCATATCTTTTAAGTATGCTGGAAAAGAAGTGTAGGGGATTTCTTGAAGAGCAGATCTTGGAAAAAGAAAAAATGCTGGAGAGAAAAGCAATGGTCCTGGAGGAAACCCGCTCGGAACTTTCTATTATTTATGACAATTCCCCCATGATAATGATCATTGTAGACCGGGACCGGCGGGTGCAGAAGGTCAATCTCTCAGCAGTCAGGTTTACGGGGCGTGCGGCTGAGGAAATGATCGGCTTAAGAGGCGGTGAGGCCCTTCGCTGTATTCATTCTGTTGATGATCCCCGGGGATGCGGATTCGGTAATGTGTGTTGTTCCTGTCCAGTGCGTCGTATTGTGATTGATACCTTTGAGACGGGCAGGTCCCATAATAAAGTGGAAGTTAGATTGCGGCTTGCTATAAAAGAGGAAGAACTTGTGTTTCTTGTGTCGACAGCGTTATTTATTGTCCCGCAGGGTGAGAGGGTACTTGTATATTTTGAAGACATTACAGAATTAAAACAGATAGAAGAGGAGAATCGGACAAGCGAGGAGAAGTGCCGGTTAATATTAAATACTTCCCCTGTTGGTGGAAAAAATGATAACATTAATGGAGTTACTGTGTTTACTGAGAGAGATCTGGCGGCGGAATCTCTGAAACAGACCAGTCAGCTTCTTGAAAATATTCTTGATAATACACATGTGATGATTGCACATTTAGACAGGAATTTCAATTTTATAAAAGTAAACAGGGCATATGCTGAAGCTGATGAAAAGGAAATATCTTTCTTTAATGGAAAAAATCACTTTGCTCTTTATCCTGACAAGGAAAACGAAGCTGTTTTTCGGAACGTTGTAGGTTCAGGTAAACCATATTTTGCATTTGCAAAACCGTTTGAGTACACAGAACATCCTGAACGGGGGGTATCTTACTGGGACTGGAGTTTGATACCGATAATAAATGATTCGGGGTTGGTTATGGAGCTGGTATTTACATTGTCAAATGTAACTAAAAGCAAACAGGCGGAAGACAGGCTCAAGATGTCACTCAGGGAGAAAGAAGTGCTTTTAAGGGAAGCTAATCACCGGGTGAAAAAAAATCTGCAGCTCATTTACAGCATGCTTAATCTTCAGAAGGAGTATGCCGGAGACAAAAAAGCATCTGAAGTTATCGAAGAGTACCAGGATCGGATAAGGGTAATCTCGATTGTTCACGAGAACCTGTATCAGTCGGAAGATTTGGCGAATATTAATCTCAGGAGCTATATCAATGGGTTGGTAAGTAAATTATTCAGGTATTTTGAAGTTGGGTCTGGCCGGGTCATTTTAAATGTTGAAGTTGAAGATATTTTCCTTGAGGTCGGCCATGCTATTCCGTTCGGGTTGATTGTTAGCGAACTGCTTGCCGATTCTTTACAGCATACCTGTCCGGGCAACGGGAAGTCTGATATACAGATTAAGGTCTGCACAATCGAAAAAAACTGGATCGAGCTTGTGATGAGCAGCAGTTGCACGACCATGCCCGGGGCTTACAGTTCATTTATTCAGAGGTCATTCGGTCTGCAGGTTGTTGATATACTGGTAAAGCATCTTAAAGGTGAAATGAAAATCGAAAAAGACGCTGGAAATAAATTTTTTATTAAATTCAGGAGCGGAAAATGAATATTGCTGCAAACATCATGGTTGTTGAAAGCGATGGGATCGTTTCCAGGGACATATTAAGTATTCTCAAGAGAATGGGACATGATGTTTTGACAACGGCGGCGTCAGGAGAAGAGGCTGTAAAGGAGTCGGAAAAATACAGGATCGATTTACTTTTGGTGGACATTTTACTTGATGGTGACATGGACGGCATAGAAGCTGCCGGTCAAATATATTCCCGGTTTAAGGTTCCAATTGTCTTCCTGTCTTCTACTCTGGATAAAAAAACCATTAAACGGGCAGAAAAAATGAGGCCGTACGGGATCATCGTTAAGCCTTTTGAAGAGAGAATACTGCAGGCTACTATTGAAACAGCTCTTTACAGATACAATATGGAGAAACGCGAAACTGAAAAAACAGAAAGTAAGCCTGATGTAAAAAAAGGGAAAAAACTAATTGAAAATCCCTTGGCTGAACAGGAAGGGGAATGGATAAGATCTACGTTTATTATAAGAAAAGAACATGTGGAAAATATTAAGGCCGTGGCGTACTGGGAAAGAAAGAGGATAAAAGATATATTGGATGAGGCACTGGAGCATTATTTTATAAACAACAAACTTGAATATGTTAAGAAAAAGGGAAAATGAGGATTTTTATTTTTTCTTCTTCGGCACGACAGGTTTATTGATCTTTCGTTTTGCGAGATTTGCCTGTTCACTATCAGGATATTTTTCGATGAGCTTCTCCAGGATTATTGTTCCTGTTTTTTTGTCTTTCAGCGAAAGGAATGCGAGTCCCTGCTTAAGCATTGCGCCCGGGACCTTGTCGCTCTCGGGGTTTTTCTTGAAAAGCTCTTCATAGGCAAGTATTGCATCCTCATAGTTTTCTTCCTTGTAATAGGTTTCTCCTATCCAGAAACGTGCATTGTCGGAATACTCATTTTTCTCAAAGCCGTTGATGATGTTCAGGAACTTCTCTCTTGCCTCCGGCATATCGCCTTTTTTAAATGCCTGGTAACCCGCCATATATATGTCTTTTACGGCCGAGGAATTACTTGAAGGCGCTTTTTTATCTGCTTGGACAGGTTTTTTTGCAGCTTCTTCAGCTTTTGCTGCTGCTTCTTTTTCAGCCGTTGCTTTTGCCGCTGCCTCTGCATCACCTAACTTCTTTTTAAGTTCATTGAGAGAGAGTTCAAGCTCACTGAGCTTTGCGCTCATTGTGTTACTGTTTTCGTGCAGTTCTGAGGAATCTTTTTCTGAGAAGTAGCGGGCCTCTTCAAAGCGCCCGGTCATGACCTGAAATTCAGTCGTCAGATCCTGGGTCGTGACAATCAGGTCAGAGACTGCTTTTGCGGTTGATCTCTGTGTGGCTTCCAGCTCACGTATCTTTTGTTCGAGCTGTTTCTTCTGTCCGGGCATGCTTGTTTCGATGCTGTGGGACTTTTCTCTAACGCCTTTGACATCTGCCTTCAGCTCGTTAAGTTCCCACTGGATCTTGCCGAGGTCTTCTGATGTGGCGCAGCCCGAAATAAGGAGTGCGCCACACATGATAATGGGGGCAATTATATGCCCTGAAAGAAGTTTTCTAATTTTATGGCCCCTAAGCATTTTCCAGCTAATGGATTATTCGTTTACAAGGGCGAAGTGGGCCCTTCTGTTCTGCTGCCAGCAGGATTCGTTATGTTCTTCACATAATGGCTTTTCTTCACCGAAGGTCATGGGAATGATCCTTTCCTGCGCAACTCCGAGTGAGATGAGATATGAGTTTGTTGCCTTTGCACGCTTTTCTCCGAGAGCAAGGTTGTTTTCGTTTGTGCCTCTTTCATCGCAATGGCCTTCCACTACTATGTTGAGTCCTCTGTTGTCGTTGAGGTATGAGGCGATAGCGTTTAGTGTCGGTCTTGCATCAGATCTTATATTGAATTTGTCAAAATCGAAAGGAACATCTTTGAATATGCGCATTGCTTCTTCTTCGGCTGACAGTGTGTCCTCTGTTGAGGTCATTATATCCTCCTCTTGAGGCGGCATAATAACTTCCTCTACAAATTCCTCTGTGTCCATGGTCTCTTCCTGTACAGGTGTTTCCGGTGCGGCTGTTACATCAGATGCAGGCTTCACGGCTTTTTTACATCCTACGGCAAAAATCAACATAACGATCACAATAAGTACTTTTTTCATTCTGTTTCCCCCTTATAATTATTTTAGATAAGGTGACCACTCGGGTGATGTTGCATTTAAGTGCGCCGGGGTCACTCTTTTTTGTCCCATACCGTCTGTTCGCATGATATATATACCGTGTTTGCCGTCCCTGTCAGAATCGAATGCTATAAAAAAACCGTCAGGGGAGAACACAGGGCTTTCATTATTGCCGCTGTGAGTCAGTTGTTGTATTTCTTTATCATCAAAGTGTAACATGAAAATCTGATTTTTGCCATATGTTCTTCCTGTAAAGATAAGTTGTTTTCCGTTAGGCGACCATGCAGGAGATGTATTGTATGACCCTTCAAATGTCAGTCGTTTCGGACGCTTTCCGTCGGGTCCGGTTAAGTATATCTGTGGGGTGCCTCCTCTGTCCGACACAAAGGCGATCCTGCTGCTGTCAGGAGAGAATACGGGTGATATGTCAATTCCGAAAGAGCGGGTGATCTTTTTTGCATTTCCTCCGTTCGTGCTTATTATGTAAAGCTCTTGATTGCCTGTCTTTGATGAGGAAAATGCAAGAAGGTCTTCAGCGGATGTTCCGCCTACCATATTAAGCCCCTTTGAGGAAACAAGGACTTTCTCGCTGTATTTTTTCAGGTCCATGCTGTATATTTTCCATTTCCTGTTCCTCTCGGATGAATATATGATATGTTGTCCGTCATGCGACCATGCATGGCTTGCGGTCAGTCCTTTTGATACTATTCTGAATGCGTTGTAGCCGTCCCAGTCCATAAGTCTCAGGTCTTTTTTGCCAGGTGAGGTATTTACCAGAAATGCGAGCTTTGTGGTGAATATCCCCTGCCTGCCGGTTGCAGCGGAGTATATGTCATTCGATATGCTGTGGGCCACTTTGCGGATGCTTTTTGTAGAGGCGGAAAATCGTTTTTTAAGGACCTCCCTGCCTTCGACCATGTCATTGATCGTAAGTATAGCGGTCATTTCTCCGGATATTTTGAAGTCGATGTCCGCCTTTATTTCCGCGCCGCTCAGGGTATGGTCAACAAAAGAAAAAAGCCCTGTTGTATCGAGGTCGTTCTTTATGATGGCAGCTGCCCTGCCTGCGACATCAGCTCCATGGACAGTTACTGTCACGGGAAGTTTTCTGGTGCCGGGTGAGGCTACGTCAATATAGATCTTGGCATTTGCAGGAACTGCAAATGCCATAGGTCCAATAAGACAAATAAGTCCTATAAGCATAGGTCTTATAAGTCCCATAAGACCTATCTGTCTTATGGTTTGTATCAGTCCTGTCATTCTCATAAGTGGAATTTTACCTCCACTTCTTTTTCGTACGGATGCGGCGGCAGCGGGCTGGCCTTTATGATGGCTTTCAGGGCAGTACGGTCAAATGTTGAATTTCCGGAGGACTTTGTTATCTTGTGAAAGACAACATTGCCCTTGTCGTCCATTCTGAAAGAAATGATCGCTTCCAGTCCTTTTGAGTTGAAATCCGTATGCAGCCATTCCTGCTGTATCTTTTTAATTATAAGAGAGTAATAAGAGTCTTTGTCCTCTTCTGAAGAGGTTGTGCCAGAAGAGCCTATGCCTATGGATAAAACAGCGGCCTTGCGTTTTCGTATGTTTTCGAGCGCATCAGCTACAGTCTCCTTGGCCTCATTTTCATAGGCAGCCCGTTTCTTTTTTTTTTCTCCAGGGTCCGGATGGACTGGAGCCTTTCTATTTCACGCGATACCCTGTCTGCGGGTTGAAGAATAACGCCTTTTTTGGGGATAACCATTTTTTTTGTAACGGTCTTTGGCGGTACCCTCTTTTTTGAGACCGTCCGGCGTGTTTTGGCAGCAGGTGTTCTCCGTATTTCAGCAGGGGTCACGATGTTGACAAAATAACTTTTGTATTCCTTTTTTACTGATGTTTTCGGGATAGCAACAAGGGATATGAGGACTAAATGCAGAACAAGAGAGGTGATGATGATCTTTGAAATGTCAGGTTCTTTTGCGATGTACTGAAATTGCTTCATTTTTCTCGAGGGTCAGGTTCGGTTATCATCCCCAGTTTTTCTATGCCAATGCCTCTCAGCTCCCCCATGACATTTACTACAATGCCGTACGGTACGTCCCTGTCGGCCTTCAGGAATACTTCTTTGTCAGCGCTTTTTGCCAGGCTTGTCTTGAGCGAGTGCATGCTCACTTGTGTCTTGTTCAGATATATTTTTGTGTTCTTCTTGATCGTTATGACTATTCGCTCGGCAGGGGCCAGGCTTTTGCCTTTTGCCTGGGGAAGGTTGATGTCGATGCCCTGCTGAAGCATCGGGGCTGTTACCATGAAGATTATCAGCAGGACGAGCATTACATCTACAAAGGGAGTTACATTTATTTCAGAAAGAGCCTGTCTGCGTTTCACCATATTCCCTCGAGCAATAATTTGTTAATTCCTGTGAAAAATCCTCCATCTGCTCTATGTTCCGGCGTGTACGGCTCAAAAAGTAGTTGTATGCCACAACAGCCGGAATGGCGGCTATAAGTCCAGCTGCAGTTGCTATCAGAGCCTCTGCAATGCCGGGGGCCACAACCGCAAGTGAGGCTGTGCCCATGCTGCTTATTCCCATGAAGGAGTTCATTATTCCCCATACTGTACCGAAAAGTCCTATGAACGGGGCGGTCGAGCCGGTTGTGGCAAGAAAAGTGAGATATCTTTCAAGCCGTGCTGACTCCAGTGTCACTATCCGGTTCAACGTGCTGTGTATTTCGGTTCTTGTCGCGTCCTCTATTGAGTATGCGGCCCTGAATAGATTTGTCAGAGGGCTCAGGGAGAGTTTTTTGGTTGTTTTGTAAAGATCGTCCCATTCTTTATTCTTGATAAAGGCCTTCTGGAAGTCGTTTGATTCCTGCTCAACCTTTGAGAGCAGTTTTAACTTGTAGATGATTATTGCCCATGAAATAACAGAAAAGGACATCAGTATCAGCAGGACAATTTTGACAACTGGGCCTGCCTTTAAAATAAGAGTTAATACAGTATCATTGTTCATAATGTTTAGAAGTTTAATAGAAAGCCGTTAAAATGTCAAAACAGCATTTTTGAGTATATTCGCGGCACCTGTTTATTTATAAAATTCACAAATATGCTTATTGGTTTGTTGACAAAAAAACCACCCTGTGTTAATTTTTCAGAACTTGGCATGCGTTGCTCTTCAAATCTTTAGATAGCGAGAACAGGAGCTTTTAATGTTAGATATAAATCAGTATTTCTTTTGGCAACTCGTCAACTTTATTCTTCTTTTTATTGTTCTGAACAAGATACTCTTCCAGCCGTTCATGCGTCTTTTTGAAGAAAGGAAAAGCAGGACAACCGGAGCGCTTGATGAGGCCGCAGGTATGGATACTCAAGCGAATGGATTGCTCGTTCAGCTTGACGAGAAACTGGCTGAGGCCAGGAAAAAGGCCCGGACGGTCTTTGAGAGTCTGAGCAGTGAAGGCCTTGATGTTCAAAAGGGCGTTCTTGCGGCTGCGCAGAAAGATGCGGCAGAGATCAACCGTAAGGCCAAAGAGGAAATTCGGGCAGCGGCTGAAAAGGCCAGGGCATCACTGAAGTCCGATATAGAGACCTTTGCAAAACAGATCGTTGATAAACTGGTGGGAGTATAACAGTGAAAATACAAATGAGAAATAACAAAATAACAAATAAAACAATATGTATAACCATGTTGCTCAGTCTTGCCTGTGCGGCATCGGCGTTTGCCTCAGGCGGAGGCGGTGAGGCAAGCTTTACATGGCGGGACTGGCTATGGCCGGTGGTCAACTTCTCTATCCTTATGTTTGTGCTTGTTTTTTTCGGACGTAAGCCTTTGAGTGAATATTTTAAGGGCCGTACAGAGATGATAGAGAGGTCTATAAGAGAGGCCAATGAAGCAAAGGAGCTTGCGCAGAAGACTCTTAAAGAAGTGCAGGACCGTCTTAAGAACACCGACAGCGAGATAGAACAGATAATAGAATCAGCGCGCAGGTCCGGTGAAAAAGAAAAAGAGTTTATTATTGCTGAAGGCGAAAAGCTGAAAGAGAAGATCATTGAGCAGGCAAAGGCAAATATCGACTTTGAGCTTCAGAAGGCGAAAGATACGATAAAGACCGAAGCATCGCTGCTGGCACTTGAACTTGCTGAAAAACAGATAAAAGAAAAGCTGGGGCAGAAGGAACAGGAAGCCCTTATAGGTGACTATATCAAAAGACTCGAGGCTAAAAATTGAATAAAAATCAGATAGCAAAGAAATTCAGCAGGGCCATTATCAACAGTATTGATATTTCCGAGGTGGAAAAGGTCATTGAGGAACTTAATCTCTTCTCGGAGCTTATAGACCGTGACCGTCAGTTAAAGCTTTTATTTGCGGGACAGATATTCAGTGAGAATGAAAAAGAGCAGGCCTTTGATTCAATAGCTCCGCTCCTTAAGTTCAATTCTGTTACTGTAAAGTTTCTTAAGCTTATGATAGTCCAGGGTAATCTTTCAGCGATCAGGGAAGTAAGTGCGGCCACGGCTGTTATCAGTAATGAAAAACAGAAAAAGGCCGCTGCAGTGGTTGTATCGTCGGTCGCGCTGGACAGTTCCGGCACTGAACGGCTTCAGAATACATTGAAAAACATGACGGACCGTGAGGTAACGGTAGAGAACCAGATAGATGAAGACCTGCTCGGCGGATTTATAGTCAGGGTCGGCAGTACAATTTTTGACAGTAGTGTTAAAGGTCAACTCCGCCTTTTAAAGGCCGAGTTGATGAGATAAATAATTAAATCTTGATTTCGGAGTTGTGAGTTTGCAGGGTTAGACCCGGTGCTCCAACTTCCCTAATTTGGGGGTGACTTGATGGATGTTTCAGAACTTAAAGCTGATGAGATCAGCGAACTTATCAAGAAGCAGATCGCTGATTTCGAAAAACGTGTAGACGTAAGTGAAATTGGTACGATCATCAAGGTCGGTGACGGTATCGCAAAGATATACGGCCTTGATAAATGTATGGCATCGGAGCTCCTTGAGTTCCCTAACAATGTCTACGGTATGGCCCTTAACCTTGAGGAAGATTCTGTCGGAGCCGTTCTTTTCGGTGAGGATACACTCGTTAAGGAAGGCGATATTGTAAAGCGTACCGGAAGGATCATGTCTGTTCCTGTAGGCGAAGCACTGCTCGGAAGGGTGGTTAATGCTATCGGGCAGCCAATCGACGGAAAAGGCCCTATTGAGTCAACTGAGAGCAGGATAGTGGACGTTGTTGCCCCCGGTATCATTGACAGGCAGCCTGTTGGTGAGCCGATGCAGACAGGACTTAAGGCAGTTGATGCCATGATCCCTGTCGGAAGAGGACAGCGTGAGCTTATTATCGGTGACCGTCAGACAGGAAAGACGGCCATTGGTGTTGATGCCATAATAAACCAGAAGGGCACAGGTGTTGTCTGTATATATGTTGCGATCGGACAGAAGAGGTCGAATGTTGTCCGTGTTGCCAAGAAGCTTGAAGAGGAAGGCGCTCTTGCGCATACGATAATAGTTTCAGCATCAGCCAGTGAGCCTGCACCGCTTCAGTATATTGCCCCTTATACCGGATGTGCAATGGGTGAATACTTTATGAATAACAGTAAGCATGCGCTTATTGTTTATGATGATCTGAGCAAGCAGGCCACAGCATACAGGCAGCTTTCACTGCTGCTGAGAAGGCCCCCAGGACGTGAGGCTTTCCCCGGAGACGTTTTCTATCTCCATTCCAGGTTACTTGAAAGAGCTGCTAAGCTTTCAGACAAACTCGGCGGCGGTTCACTTACAGCGCTCCCGATCATTGAGACACAGGCCGGTGACGTGTCCGGTTATATTCCGACAAATGTTATTTCAATTACAGACGGTCAGATATACCTTGAACCTGAGCTGTTCTATGCAGGTGTGAGACCTGCTGTTAACGTTGGTCTCTCGGTCAGTCGTGTTGGCGGCGCGGCCCAGACAAAGGCGATGAAGCAGGTTGCCGGAACGCTCAGGCTTGACCTTGCGCAGTTCAGGGAAATGGCCGCATTCGCGCAGTTCGGTTCTGACCTGGACAAATCGACCCTGGCACAGATCGAGCGAGGCAAGAGGATGGTCGAGCTTCTGAAGCAGGGCCAGTACGTTCCTCTTTCAATGGAAGACCAGGTTGCTCTGCTCTTTGCAGGCACCCAGGGATATATCGATGATATACCGGTCGAATCGATCGGTAAGTTTGAAGTGGAATTCCTTAAATTCATAAAAGATAATAAAGACGATATTCGTTCTGAACTCCGTGAGAAAAAGATCATTAGTGATGACCTTAAAGAGAGGCTTGTGCAGGCAATAGGAGAATTCAAAAAAGGGTTCCAGGCTTAATTAACGTACAAGTAGTAACCGCTGATAAGGCTTGATCCTTTGACCGGTTACCCGGAACGAAACGAAAGAGGAAAATGGCTACTTTAAGAGATATACAAAACAGAATAAAGGCAGTTCATAATACCCAGAAGATAACAAAGGCCATGAAGATGGTGTCAGCGGCCAAGCTGAAGAAGGTCCAGGGCAGGATGCTGGACCTGAGACCTTACGCGGATAAGATGAATGATGTGCTGAAAAATCTTGCTAAGGGCGCTGATACTGAAGCGCATCCGCTGCTTGCGGTAAGGCAGAGGAAGACGATCGAGGTAGTGGTGGTCACTTCTGACAGGGGGCTTTGCGGGGCGTTTAATACAAATATTCTTAAGGCCGCACAGGAAACAATTAACGGTTACAAAAATGACGGATTCGAGGTCAGTGTGAGCACTGTCGGAAAAAAATCAGCTGACTATTTCAGGAGAAGAAATGTGCAGACACGAAGCTCCTGGATCGATGTCTCCGGAAATGTAAGCTTTTTAAAGGCAGAGGAGATAGCCAACGATATTAAGGAAAGCTACATGAACGGGACCGTTGATGAGGTCGTAGTTGTATACAATGCCTTTAAGACAATGGTCACACAGACAGTTACGGTATCAAAATTTCTCCCTTTGTCCCCGGACGAGGGTGAACAGGGTGCTTCCGCTGAAGCAGAGTCAGCGGACTTTATCTATGAACCGTCCACTGCCGCGATATTTGAAAGACTGATACCGAGAAATGTGGATGTACAGATCTACAGGGCGCTTCTTGAAAGCTCTGCAGCAGAAGAGGGCGCAAGGATGAGCGCTATGGAAAATGCAACTCAGAGCTGTGATGAGATGGTTGAAAGACTCACTCTGCAATATAACAAGGCAAGGCAGGCCTCGATCACAGGCGAGCTTATGGATATTGTCGGCGGTGTTGAAGCGTTAAAAAATTAATAATTAATATCCGTTCTGTCAGTGCGAACGGCTTAAATAGTTCAAACGGCTTAAACATATATATTTTTGGAGGTCATGGATCATGAATACAGGAAAGATTTCACAGGTCATCGGCGCAGTTGTTGATGTCGAGTTCGAAGATAAGATGCCTGAAATATTAAATGCTCTCAAAATTGAGCAGATTGGTGACAAGGAAAAGGGAATTCCTGATGTCATCGTAACCCTTGAAGTTGCGGCTCATGTTGGTGATAAGCAAGTCAGGACGGTTGCGATGCAGTCAACAGACGGGCTTGTCAGGGGAACTGCTGTTGTTGACACAGGCTCTCCGATAACTGTCCCGGTTGGAGAGAAGACACTCGGCAGGATCATGAATGTTATTGGTGAGCCTGTTGACCAGATGGGCCCGATCGATACCAAAGAAAGACTCCCCATTCATAGAGAAGCGCCTGACTTTGTTTCCCAGGATACATCTACACAGGTCTTTGAGACCGGTGTTAAGGTTTTTGACCTTCTTGTCCCGTTTGTTAAAGGCGGTAAGATGGGTATGTTCGGTGGTGCCGGTGTTGGTAAGACCGTTGTTATTATGGAGATGATCCATAATATCGCCATGGTGCATGGCGGTGTGTCTGTTTTCGCCGGTGTCGGTGAAAGAACAAGGGAAGGAAATGACCTTTACCTCGAGATGAAAGAGGGTGGTGTTTTAGAGAAAACAGCCCTTATTTACGGACAGATGAACGAGCCGCCCGGAGCAAGGGCGAGGGTCGCTCTCTCAGCGCTTACGGTTGCTGAGAATTTCAGGGACGAGGGGCAGGACGTTCTTATCTTCCTTGATAATATATTCAGATATACACTTGCAGGCGCGGAGCTTTCAGCGCTGCTCGGAAGGATGCCTTCAGCTGTTGGATACCAGCCTACACTCGGTACTGACATGGGTATTCTTCAGGAGAGGATCACATCAACGAACAAGGGCGCTATTACATCAATGCAGGCCATTTATGTTCCTGCTGATGACCTTACCGACCCTGCTGTTGCAACAGCATTTACCCACCTTGACGGAACAGTTGTTCTTTCAAGGCAGATATCAGAGCTTGGTATATATCCTGCGGTTGATCCGCTTGATTCAACATCAAGGATCCTTGATCCTTATGTGCTTGGTGAAGAGCACTACGATGTTGCAAGGCAGGTGCAGATAGTCCTGCAGAGATATAAAGAACTCCAGGACATTATCGCAATTCTCGGTATGGAAGAGCTTTCAGAGGACGACAAGATACTGGTTGCCCGCGCAAGGAAACTCCAGAGGTTTCTCAGCCAGCCGTTCCATGTTGCAGAGACCTTTACCGGTGCCCCGGGTAAGTATGTCAAACTTGAGGACACTATCAAGGGTTTCAAGGAGGTTGTTGAAGGAAAGCATGATGATCTGCCTGAGCAGGCATTTTATATGGTTGGCGGCATAGAAGAAGTTATTGAAAAGGCGGAGAAGCTTAAAGGATAACCCTGAACCGGTTGTGAGTCAGTGCAGGGTTTAAATTTAAAAATCAAGCCTGAGCCGGTGCGGTTCAGGACAGGAGAAGGATCTTAGATGGCTGAGAAACTTACATTAGATATTGTATCACCATACGGACATGTCTTTACCGAAGAGGTGGATGAGGTTGTTGCAAAGGGCAGTGAAGGTGAGTTCGGTATTCTGCCTGATCACTCCCCGTTCCTTACAACACTTGATGTAGGGATGCTTACCTACAAAAAAGGTTCGGAAACAGGTTATATCTTTGTTAACTGGGGATACGCGGAAGTCGGCCCTGACAAAGTGACCATCCTTGCAGACAGTGCGGAGAAGTCTGTTGATATTGATGTTGCGAGGGCGCAGGAAGCTATGAAGCGCGCTGAAGAACGCCTCAAACAGAAGGAAGGGATAGATGAGGCCCGAGCAACAGCAGCACTCGAACGTGCGCTTATGAGGGTGAATGTAGCAGAGAGCCGTAAAGCAAAATAGTAACAACAACAGACTAAAACAAAAAACACGGGACTTTTATTGTCCCGTGTTTTTTTTGCTTCTGCGCTTTTAAAATGCTGCCACCTCAGCAACCCCTCGTTCCAGAATTCACTGGACAGGTGGCTTTGTGCGGTACAGTTTCCTGTACGTTACCCTTTTGGGATAATAAAATTTATTAAAAAATATTATCCCAGCAGTCCCTCTCTCCGGGTTACCGGACAGGTGACTTTGTGCCATGCAGTTTCCTGCACTTTACCTTTTTGGGGTGGCAGATCCCTTTTTCCTATGTCTTACTTATTAAATATCACACGATCCAGGGGCTGTCAACCCTTTTTCTGGATGATGGTCAATTTTCTTTTTGAGTATTAATAACCGGTTGTTTTCCGAGAAAAAAAGTTACTGAAGTTCCTCGTTATTATGTTATTTAAATGCTGTTCTTCTGCAGGGAGTGTGATTATATTATGACTCCTGCACGTACAAATGCTCTGTCTTAACACCTTTCTGTTCAGCTGCCTCACGTACTCTTTCCTCCCGTTGACTCATTAATGAATGTTGTTTGACCCCATTAAAATCAATGATATAATATTTATAAGTTTATCATTGGGCAGACTCATCTCAAGGGGTTGGGTTGTATGTCCTCACGAATGCTTGGCAGTAATTATGATATAACGCGCTATCATTAAATAAATTTCAACAACGCCATCAGACAATTTAATAATTATATAAACTTCTCATCTTTTTATTGATTTTATGAGATAAGTTCTTTAAAATAAATCAATGTTGCATTATTAAACAGAGATGTTTCTATATGCGACGCTTACATTTCTTTGTTCATTAATTTCTTTTTAATTATATTCAAAAATGGAAGGAGAGAAAATGTCAAAAAAGTTTCTCAGCACACTAAGATTTATTTTTCCTCTTGTACTGGTTTCATTATTCCTTCTCACAGCAACCTCTGTATTCGCATCCACTGAAGCAGCGGCAACTGCTGAGGCTGTGGCGGCGCATGCCTGGTGGTACTGGCCATTGATACTCCTGGTTCTCTCATTTGTGCTCGGTGTTTTTGCCGTTCTTGCAGGAGTAGGAGGCGGTGTACTCTATGTACCGATCGTTAGCGGTTTTCTGCCTTTCCATCTTGATTTTGTCAGGGGTGCCGGATTGATAGTTGCACTTGCCGGAGCACTCGCTGCAGGCCCGGGGCTTTTGAGAAAAGGCATGGCAGACCTGAGACTGGCCATTCCCCTGGCGCTGATCGCCTCTACCTGTGCAATTGCCGGTGCCATGATAGGCCTGGCATTACCTACAAATGTAATACAGACCCTGCTAGGTGCGACAATTCTGGGTATTGTCGCTATCATGATCAAGGCAAAGAAATCCGAATATCCGGATGTTCAAAAAGCTGATCCACTGTCCCAGGCTTTAAGGATAACAGGTATCTATCACGAGCCGACTATAAATAAGGATGTCGAATGGAAGGTCCACAGGACCCCCATGGCACTGGGATTGTTCGTTATCATCGGGGTAATGGCAGGCATGTTCGGACTGGGGGCAGGATGGGCAAACGTCCCTGTCTTAAATTTATTAATGGGTGCCCCCATAAAAATATCAGTGGCCACAAGCAAATTCCTGCTTTCCATAACAGATACTTCAGCAGCATGGATATATCTCAATAACGGGGCTGTTCTGCCATTGATGGTTGTACCCTCTGTTGTCGGGATCATGCTTGGTTCGTTTATCGGTGTCAGGGTGCTTGCTGTAACCAAGCCGGCTGTTATCAGGATACTGGTCATATCAGTACTTGGAGTTGCAGGACTGAAAGCACTTTTAAAAGGTTTGGGCATAGGGTAAATAAATTAGAATTTAATATAAGTTAATAGTCAGTAAGCTTGCAGCTGAACGCTAAAGAAGGAGGATCAAATGGCTCCAAAAGCAACAGAAGAGCAGATCTTATATGCAAACATATTAAACAAAGGGATGCTGGTAGGCCTTCTCGGGCTGATTATTACTTTTATAATATACGGTACAGGCCTTTTAACGCCTCTAATTCCCATTGAACAGGTGCAGAATTACTGGGTAATGCCCGTTAATGATTATCTTGCACAAACCGGTATTCATGCAGGCTGGGCATGGCTTGGTAATCTTGGGAAGGGTGACATGCTTACCTTTCTTCCTATTGCATTCCTCTCTCTTCTAACTATCATCTGTTATCTGGCAATTATACCCGGCCTGCTGCGCAAGAAAGACACGGTTTATGTTGCCCTTGCCCTTATCGAGGTCATCGTCCTGGCGGTTGCTGCATCAGGCGTGCTTGGCACAGGGGGGCATTAAAGAATAATCTGTTCATCAGGACTGGACTTTCTTCACAGAGGTACACGGCAGCTTCCAGGCAATGGGAAGCTGCCTTTTTTGTCAATTTATTTGAGGCCTTTTGGATATATGGAATTTGCTGATCTTAAATGGATGGTATTCTGCCATTATTATTCTTGCGCTACCTCTTGCTCAACGTATAACGGCAGTGTGATGGCGAATGTTGTTCCTTCACCGGGGGCGCTTTCCACCTCGATCTTACCCCTGTGCTCCTGCACAAGGCTGCGGCAGACAGAGAGTCCAAGCCCTGTTCCCTCGCCCACAGGCTTGGTGGTAAAGAAGGGTTCATAAATATTCTTCATGTCTTCTTCGGGTATTCCCGGTCCGGTGTCGGAAATATTTATGGATACAGTATTGTTTTCAGTGTCAGTATTGAGGCTTACGGTCAATGTGCCATGATGCTTTATTGCCTGAATGGCATTGGTGAATATGCTTACGAGGATCTGCTCAAGCTTGCTCCGGTTGCCATTGATAAAGATCGTTTCATCCGGAATGTCCTTTATCAGGTCTATATTATTAATTTTGAGCTGGCTGCCGACGAGGTAGATAGATTCTCGTACAATGCGGGCGATATCCTGTTTTTCCATTAGCGTGGACTTTCTTGCACTTGCAAAATCGAGCAGACCGTCCACGATGTGTGTGGCCCTCTCGCATTGCCACAGGATGTGATTTAATCCTTTCACTTCTTCCTTTGAGAGATCTTCCCGTTCCTCGGCCATTCTTTCTGCGATGAGAGAGATATTATTTAAGGGGTTGTTTAATTCATGGGCAACTCCCGAGACAAGCAGTCCCAGAGATGCCCGTTTTTCCGCATCAACGAGCTGGGCCTGTTTTTCCTTGAGAAGGTCCATGCTTTTTTCGAGTGACTCGTATGTGAGCTGTAATTTATTCAGCATGGTATTGAACGATGTTGAAAGGGTATATGTCTCATCGTGTTCTCTTATCGGGGCCCTCAGTGATGTGTCGCCGTCAGCTATCCTTTTTGTGATCTCAGCGAGCCTGTTGATGGGGGCGACTATTTTTTTTGCGGTCTTATATACAAGCAGCGGCCCGAGTGTGCAGAGGAGGCCGAGGGCTATAAGCAGGAGGCGCTGAGTGCGCTTGATAAAAGAGCTGATCTTCTGTCGTTCGTGGATCGCCATCTCTCTAGTACTCGTTTCGATGCTGTTGCCGGTCAGCTGTATATTGTTAGCGATCGAGTCGCTTTTGTTGTACGTCTTGAACAGCCTGCGTACCACCTTTATATAGGGGAGGCATTCGTTGCATACAGGGGTCATGTTCCGTAGCGCAGACAGCCCGGAATTCAGTTTGTTGTAGGAGTTCTTGTCACGAAAAAGCATGTAGTTTTTTTCCAGGAGCCTTAAGTGGAGTATGAAATTTATTGTGAGGTCCTCCGCATGGATCCCCCTGGATACGAATGTTTCAAGCTTTCTTCCCTCTGCCCGTACTTCTTCGACCTCTTTGGTCTCCTTCTGATAGTTTGTGTACAGATCATTCAAGTATTGTGAGTATATATTGAGGGACTTTTCGAGGAGGGAGAATTCTCCCTCTCCGATCTTTCTGGATTCTTTTTCAGGGATAGCTTTTATTGATCTGGAAATGACCAGCCGTGCGCCATTCAGATTAGAGAAATGCTCGGCATTTTTGTAATGAAAAAAATTCTTTTCATTCCGCCTGAGTTCAAGGGCATGTTCTCTGAAGTCATCTGCGATCTGTACAAGCCCCTGGCGGGTACTTACTTCATTGATATAGTTATATGTTAATATGCCGCCGACAAGGGTGATAAAAGAAGGTACAATTATGCCGAGGAACATTTTATGCCAGATTCTTAGACGCATTTTTATCTCCTCTTTAAAATACAATATTTCGGGAATTTTAACAAAGAATGGCTTGGCGGAATATATTAAATGTCAGACAGTTAAGTTATGAAAGGATGCGGAGTATGGGTAAGGGTGTTTTTTGAGGTCAGTCGTGGGCCAGTTCTTCCTCTACCTTTTTAACGGCGCTTTCGAGCTCTTCAAATCTGAAAGGTTTAATGATAAAGTCAAAAGCACCTTTTTCAAAGGCATCGGTCGCGATCAGCCATTTACCGACACCTGTAATGATTATGACCTTTGTATCAGGGTACTGCTCCCTGACTGTGGTCAAAATGGTCATGCCGTCAACATTGCCCATCTTCAGGTCTGTTATTACAACGTTGAATTTTTTTTCCGATAATCTTGCTAGTGCTTTGCCTCCGTCCGTAAATGCCTCCACTTCGTAGCCGCGTTTCTCGAACATGCGCTTTACTCTTTTGCCGACTATCGGCTCATCATCAATAACCATTATGGTAAATTTTTTGTCCATCTTTATATTCCTTTGAGTTATGCCATATCTTTATTGTCTTTGTAGATCGGCAGTTTAACGGTAAATGTTGTGCCTTCGTTTATCCTGCTTGTTACCTCGATATTCCCCTTATGCTCCATGACCAGGCTCTTGCATACTGACAGTCCCAGGCCTGTGCCTTCGCCAGGTGCCTTTGTTGTAAAAAAAGCTTCGAAAATATTATTGACATCAGATTCCGGTATCCCTTTGCCGTCGTCACTTATTTCGATGATCATATATTCATTTTCATCGTCCGGACGCAGTCTTACCTTGAGTGTTCCGTTATACTGCATGGCCTGTATTGCATTGGTAAATATGCTTACCAGTATCTGCTCGATCTTGCTCCGGTTGCCTTTAACGAAGAACTGTTCTTCCGGTATGTCCTGCACAAGGCTTATATAGTTTATTCTGAGCTGGTTGGATATGAGAGAAAAGGACTCTTTAACTATCAGGTTGATATTCTGCCTGCTCATGGTCGTGGATCTTCTGGCCCTGGCAAAATCGAGCAGATTTTCGACCACATGCTGGGCCCTGTCCCTCTGCTTCAGGATGTCATCTATGTATTCCCTGAGTTCGTCTGTGGTGATATCATCTATGTCTTCGTTCATGGCTTCCGC
>CBFDEG010000044.1:0-20602 GCA_965603765.1 uncultured bacterium
GCTTCACTGAACTCCTCTTTCGCGTTGTGCAGCCGCACAACCTGCTCGCGGCAGAAGGGTCAGCCGAAGTGCCTGAGGAAAACAAGAAGCAGCGGTTTATCTTTCCAGAAGTCCCTCAGGTTATGTTTCGTTCCGTCAGACAGAGAGATCTCTGTATCCGGGGCTTTCTTATCTTTTTCTATAAATGCCATAAAATATCACCACTTTTCTTCATAAAGCTTCAGTTAAATGAAATTCTATCAGAAACAATTAAAAATGCAAGAAAATGAGGCTGGACACACGTAATTTTATATTTGACTGACTCGTCCCTTGCGTCCAGAAATACGGGTTCTGCATTTTTCTTTTAATTACATATAGTTATAAAGTTCCAGTTTTTTCCGTTCAAAATAACCGTTACGAGAATGCTCCTGTACTCAAGATAGCTGTCATTTGAACCGATAATTATATTAATATTAATAACAGGAAATCTGAAGGGGCAGTTCCATCAAATGATGGAATCGCAAAGTCACCGGTCAGGTAGTTGTCATTTTTGACAGCGGGATTGCCAGATTTCATCAGACATGAGCTTTCTCTGTTTCTGATCCAGACATACCCTTCTCAAAAATGTGTAATGAGAAGAAACTTTTTTACAAGATCCATAAACTGCACAAAAAAGCGGAAACCCGGCAACTCCTCTTTTTTTAGAAATTTATTTATATTTTCATTCTTCATATTTGTATTGGTTCTTTCCGGTCTGGACGGGCTTGATGCTGATTATAATCCGGCTCTTTCAAAAACACCCGGACTTCCCTTCTATTTAGGAAAAAGTATTTACCACAGCAATGAAAACAGCCCGAACCAGCTCTATATTATTGGTATGGCCCACCGTGATACCTTCACAGAGGCGAACAATGATCATTCGGTGACATCGCAGATCGAGGTATACAGGATCGCGGAATGGCTGATAAACAACGAAGGGGTGGAGCTGCTGCTTCCTGAAGGCTACTTCATGAATTCAGAAGCTATTCATTCATCAGAGAAGCGCGATACCACTACAGGGGAACGTTCGTCTCATAATGCGGCAGCTCTTAGAGAGAGACTTCAAAACGATAATGTTTATACAAATGCAGAGATGCTGTTAATGGAGAATTGGGGAATACAAAGCCGGCAGGTTGAGGATGAAGATATGTACAATGCGGTCAAGACCGGAACACTTCTCCTTGCTGATAAATCAATTGATGAATATGAAGCCCTTTACGTCATGTCAAGCATTACCTATCTTCAGGCCCGAAGGACTGCTGTTATGCTTCAAAACATTCCTGATGTGATCAATGATGAATTCTCAGGCAGAAGGATAACCAGTAAAAAGGCGATCTTTACGGTGGGATTAAGCCATGTATTCGATATTATCACTTATCTGGAAAATGGACAGATCACTATAAATTCTCCTGCATTTCATGCATCATATAATGATTATTTTTCTGAACTGAAATTATTGCAGGACAACTATGGAGTTACCGTGATTATTCCAAAAACCCTGGCTGAAAACCGGGATGTCGCAAGGCTGGCCAAACTGGACCAGGCAATGTAGTCTCCCATATCAATATGATAATGTGTCAGCCGGAAATGTATTCCGGCTGACACAAGTAAAAGATCTGCCTTTTATTTTAGCAGGCTGGCTATCTTTGTCTTTCTCTTCAGGCTATTCCATTTCTTCCATTTCATGCATAGGTTCTTTCATCTTTTGCATAGGTTCTTCCATTTCTTCCATTTCATGCTTCATGCCGCTTTCATCCCAGTAGGGGCTCACACCGTAAAACCGGGATGTTTCTTCAACCCATGCACGGTTTGATATGTCAACATCTTTTTCATTTGAAATGCTCGGGGCTGTTTTCAGTTTCTCTTCGCTGATATTGACAACCGCCAGTTTTTCATCCTTGAACGAGATGGCGTTAACAGGTATCGGGATCAGTTTTTCTCCGATGCCCATGAAGCCGCCATATGTCAGAATGGCAAACCTGATGTTGCCCTCGTTATCAAGTGACACGTCGCTTATTTTACCCAGATCATTTCCTTGTGTATTTTGCACTGAAGATCCGATCAACCTGGCCTTGCTCATGGTTTCCGACATTTCACCGGCGAAAACATTCGCAGCTGCGAAAATCGCACATGTGAAGATTATCATTAAGATGATATGTTTTTTCATTTTTCTCTCCTTACAGTTAATGGTTAATAAATGGAGTTTATCCCGAATGAAATCTCCTGCCCTGCTACGGCAGGACTGCTCACCTCCTTATATTGCAGAGTCTCACAATTGAGGTCCTAAAAATATTGCCGGATATTTTTATATACCTGAAAATATCCGGTTCTATCACTTCCGGGCATCTATTGCGAACACTATTCAATCTTTACCTTCTTTTCTTTCTGTTTAGCTGACTCGCTCTTGGGTATTTTCACTTCTAACACCCCGTCTTTAAATGAGGCCTTTGCTTTATCCGACTGCACTTCAGACGGGAGGGCAAAGGTGCGTTTGAATGACCCGTAAGACCTTTCAAGCCTGTAAAAATTCTTCTCTTCAACCTTCTCCTCTTTCCTTCTTTCACCTGACAGGGTGATCGTGTCATCGGTCAGATTGACCTCTATATCCTCTTTCGTCATTCCGGGCATGTCGGACTTTACAACTATGTCATCACCCCTTTCATAGATATCAACGGAAGGAGATGGTTCGAGCCCTTCGGATATCCTCGGCATCCCGCTCCAGAGCGGACGGCCAAAGGGTCTCCTGAAAAAATCCTCCATCACATCCTCCATACGCTCAAAAGGCGACATCCATGATGACGGGCGAAATGGCACTATCTCTGTTTTCTTCGCTTTTTCTGCTGACATTCTAAAGTACCTCCTATAGTTTTATTGCTGTTGTAACAGGCATTATTGTTAATAGAATTTGCAACCGGATGTCCTTGTTAAAAATAACTGTTTCAAGTCCGAATCCAATCCGTCACAACCTCTTTCCTGCGATCACAAGAGGACATGAAAACCTCTTACTCTACATCCTATATATCACCTATCAGGAGTGTTGAATAATCAATTCGACTAATAAACTTATTTGCATTATTTATAAACTTCGCTAAATTTATTTTTGCTTTTTTGTTTGATCAGCTGTATTCTTTTACACAGAAAGAAGAGGATTTGTCTGGAAATGTCTTCTAACTTAAACTGGCACTATAGCTGGGGTTGAGATGAAACAGGGCTTTCACTACAAAAAACGGTGGCGGGACGTTTATGATACTTTCAGCACCGGCACAACTCTTCAGCCTGATGCCTCAGCTCCTCAGCCTTTCGCTCTGTTATTGAAAGGAGCCTGCTGAGCGAAAATGCATCCTTTTTTACGAGGTCCCTCATAAGAAACAGATCATGACCGGTCAATGTATTGATCTGCTCTGAATTCAATCCTGAAAGCACCGTCACAGGATACAGTCTGCCTTCCCCGATCATGTTTTCGAGACTCATTTTTTTCGGGTATCCCCAGCTCAGAAGCTTCATCCCGCTGCATTCCGCAAACTGTATGGCATCTTCAGTAAAGCGGGTGTTCGTGACCAGCAAGCCGTTTATCCGCTTATCAGGATACTGCTTTTCCATTTTGGGTCGGAGATCCTGATGCCGTGCGTGCACATACAGGGCTGTCTTTACATCATGGGAACCATCAGCGTTGTTGCGATACTTGCATTCTGCAAGGATTATCTCTTTATTATTCTCAGCAAAGACATCGACTTCGTGACTGACGCACCTGCCTTCAAGAATAATGCCGACCTTCACTTTATATCCGGTATTTCTGAGAAGCATCCCAACATATTTTTCAAAAAGATATCCAGAGGGGCCGAGTCTCAAGAGTGCCTCTTTTACCGAATACCTCAGGACCGAAGCCCGGTTATATTGTTTCAGATATCTATGGGCAAGCCTGAAAATCTTTTTAGTGCTCATGTGCGGTCTTATCAGGGGGATGACTTCTTCAACAATAGCCTTCGCCTGTTCGGTGGTAACCCCTGCCCTGACAAGAGAATTGAGCAGTTTCCCCTGATCAAAGTCTTCAATCACACCGGTGGCTTTCTTGATCTTGATCGACATTCAGATTTTCTCCCCGCACAGCCACATAACGATGACCTGAACCATTATAACAATTTTGTCAGCAACTGTTCATAATGCTTTGTACTATAACGTATAGTTTTAAAACAGTTTCAATCAAAAAGATAACATCTTAAAGACATTAATGAAGGAAAAGAGAACAGGCTGTCAGGAATTCTTCAAAGGGCAGTTGTGCAAACCTGTTTACAATTTCGACCAGTCTGATCTTACACGATCTCTGTTATGAATGAATTTTTCCGCGGATAACGCGGCGATACACCCGAATGCCGATGCTACAACAACCTGCCGTATTTCACTGCATGTCACATCTCCCGCGGCAAAGACCCCCGGGATGGACGTTTCCATGCATCTGTGGGTAAGGACGCACGTTTTCTCGCCCAGCGGGACCGAGGCATTCAGGAAATCAACGACCGGACGGCTGCCGACAAGATATATAAATACACCGTCAACGGGCATTTCCTCTTCTTTCCCATTCTCGATATTTTTAATTTTAATATGCGTAACAACGTTACTGCCGTGAATTGAAGAAACGCGGCTGCCGGTGATCATATTCACGCTGTGACCCGGAAGTGCCGGCTCCTCCGGAGGGATGGAAGGCTTATTCAATGCAGTGACAATATGAACCTCCTTTGCAAAACGGGCAAGCACCCCGGCCTCTTTCATTGCCTCCTGCGAATCACCGACAACACAGACGGTCAGGTCTTTAAAAAAAGCCGCATCACATGTCGCGCAGTAACTCACCCCCCTGCCGAGGAACTCCTCCTCGCCGGGAATCCAGGCCTTTCTCCCCATTGAGCCTGTGGCTATAATGACGGTCTTTCCTTTATACATATTATCGGCGTACACCTCTTTTATGCTATCATTCAACTTGACGCCCGTCACCTGTGTTTCTATATACTCAGCACCGAACTTCAGGGCCTGTCTCCGGAACATGTCAAGAATGTCCGAGCCCGAAACCGGTTCCAAGATCCCCGGATAGTTTTCTATTCTATGTGAATATGCGAGGGCCCCTGCTGAAGAGGATTTGTCAAGCACAACGGTTTTCAATCCTGAGCGCGACGAGTACTGGGCCGCTGCCAGCCCGGCAGGACCGCCTCCGATAATAATTACATCATACAGATCTTCCATACTATTATATCTCCAGTTCAAGGCTGTTATACCCGGCTAAGATTATTATATCACTCCTGATTCTTCTGTCAGTATTAACAGAATGTAAAAATCACTTGCAATCGGCAAAAAACGATATATAATTTGAAGTATATCCCACAAATAAAGAGTTTGAAGAAAAGAAGAAGAAGAACCTGGAAGATTAACAGGTGAGGCGATGTTCTCACATGCATAAAAGGAGGTGGTACTTGCCATGAAAGAAAGTGAATGCGCAATAACAGAACTAAAGACCATGGTGATTGCAATTGATACATCCGGCCATAGCCAGGCAGCCTTGAGCCAGGCACTGGGTCTGGCAAAGGCATGTTCAGCAAAGATATATGCTGTATCGGTTGTAGAAGCAAATGATGAAATTGAGGCCCTGGCACCTGATCTTGTTGAAAAGATGAGCGAGGCCACAAAAAAGCTGATGGATTCCGTAAAAGAGCGTGCAGAAAAAGAGGGGATCAAGTGCGAAACTATCTTTCATACAGGCGATGATCCGGCCCGGTTTATAGTTGAAGAAGCAAAAAATCAGAAAGCGGATATCATTGTCATGGGCAAACACGGGACAAGGAAAAGCGTGACACAATTTATCATGGGGAGCGTGACAGCAAGGGTTCTCAGCCACGCGCCCTGCAATGTTCTGGTCATTCTCAAGTAGCCGCCCGGTAAAGATCATGAAAGGATCTGAAAGGTATAATTATATACCCTTGTGCTATTCGAAATTCCTGATATAATTGTAATCAGCCGGTAATACCCAGTAACAAAATAGTATATCTGACATATGTACAGGGGACAAAACAAGGCGATCCACACATAAAAGAATAAATAAAATACTGAAAACATGAGGGAGGCACTAATGGAATCAAAAGAAGCATATAAGGCAAAGATCGATGCGCAGCTTAAGGAATGGGCCGTCAAGATAGCCGACCTTAAGACAAAGGCCGAGGTGGCGGAAGCAAGCATGAAAGTTGAATACCTGAAACAGGTCGAGGCACTGCATGTTATGAGGGAGAAGGCTCATGTAAAACTGGAAGAGCTGAAAAAAGCCGGTGATGAAAAATGGGATACCCTTAAGAAAGGGATGGAGAAGGCTGCTGCAGAACTGAAAGATTCAATTAACAGCACTATCGCAAAATTCAAATAGATCATGATCGATCATTCAATGAACTGCAGAGGCATTGATAAAAAAATGCGTACTGATCCATGTAAATATATCTATGGATTATCTATGCAATCTGTTTTCTTTTCTTCATAAAACGTCTGAATCCCAATGCTGCCACGCCGGCAATAAACAGGGCAGAACTAACTGGTTCGGGAGCAAGAGTCGCATTTACATTCAAACTCGTATTCTGAGTGCCGGTTAATGATACACTGGAAGGTGTGACCGGGGTACTTGCAGTACCAATAGATGTTACGTCACCAGACACTGCATTTGAATTGTTAAAATAAGTTTTTACATTGACCGTATAATTAGTTGTACTACCGTTAGTTTTTATAAAGCTCGAATTTAAAACTGAAAGGGGCCAGAAACCAAGTTCAGAAAACCATCTATCCAGTGTCCCGCCGATTGAGCTGCTATGAATAGTATTTAAATCCAATTCAGGGATCGTCCAGGAACCTGAGTTTGGTGTGGTGATTAAATGTCCAGCACCTTCAACACCAATAATTACCGTGCTGGTACCATCGTACAATTTTAATGGAGCTGCGGCATATGCAGATTGAATACCAAAAATACATACAAAGCATAACACTAAAGACCCTGTAAATTTCATGATTCCCTCCTTAGCAATGAACATATAAAAACTTTAATATATGTCTTACCATCTGATGGTTTTTCATAAAAATATTTCATTTTTACAGACATATATCACCCGTCATTCCTGACTAATTGCACTTTTTCTTGACTGATAGCGTCTACACTTTTCACAAGCCTTGTGTATTCGCAACACCCTTTATTGTTATTCTCGTGTTGCATATGTCTCACTGATCCATTCACAACTTTGAACTCCATCGCTCCATCTGTGCTCTGAAGACCCGTTAAAGCTTTGTCCATCTGCTGCTACGGTCCCTCTGTCTATAATCTGTACAATGCCGCCCTGGAATAATGAACTGTACTCGTTAAACGTAAATGCATTTCCGCATATCAAACCATAATCCTCATTCGGTGTGTAGTAAAGAAAACTTCTACTCTGTGTCATTTGTACGGTGAATTCGTTATTCTCTTGTTGCATATCAATAATTCCGGTGCAGTTGCTTTCGATCACATTTTTCGTACCCGACCAGGTACCGGTCATGTTTGCGATGGGCGGGGTGCACGTGTAATATTCCTCAATATTCATTTTTTCCACTTTATACAATTGAACATCTGTTTCAATATCATTATTCAATGGAAGATCAGCAGATGGTGAAGAAATGGAAAGGGCATAATTCAGCGTCGAAGAAACGTAATCTGCTTTAATATATGTAGAAAGAATATACCATTTCCCATTTTCCACATAAAAAGTTGCAGTTTCAGGAGTGAGATCCATTAACGTTGCTGCAAGATCAATCTCACCGGAATTTTGCTCAACATAAAAGTAATTGAAAACTGTAAATCCACATACTGAATCTCCACAGTAATTCAATAGAGCCGGTTCAACTTCATTTCCGGTATTACCCCAGGATATTTCAACGTTATCTACATCATCAGAATATGAGGTATTAATATTCCCCAAAACTAAAGTCGTTTTTTCATGACATGAAAAAGAACCAGAATAAATTACTACATTATTTTTCTTAATGATTATTTCATGTTCCCCGACCTCTACTTCTGCGGTAAATTTGCCGTTACTGTCTGTAATTACCGTCACCGGAGCATCAGATGAAATAATTGCCTCTGCACCAATAACAGGGTAATCATCTTTATCCAAAACAGTACCTGTCACAGTGGTCGTAGTTATTGCTTCTATCCCTCCATCACTACCCCCTCCACTGCCGCAACCTGTTACGATGACCGCAAAGCTTATAATGATCATCTGCATGAAAATATATATAATCCTACACTTCATTTCACCTCCCTGATCAATCAATACAAAAAGGCCGAATGTGCCCAAGGATCATCCTTCGGCAGTTCGGCCATCTTACATCTATTAAGACCCGCCACTTTCCGCCCCCTTCTCACGAAGGGTTTGGCTTTATCGGGAAATTGTTATTTTAACTTCTATGAATAGACTGTCATCCTCCTTAAGGGTTTTCTTACTATATGAAAGATTAATATACCAAAAAGATCATCTTGTCAATACTGTTATTTCTGACAGCAATATTATTTGCAGGAAATTATACACACAATTCAATGTGAGCACCTTAACGTGACTCGCACAGGCTTCGCCCCTTCGGTTGATGCCGGGAGGAAAGCCTGTGCGAAAAAGTAATTGAGGATCAACTTGCCACAACAAAAAAAATAATAGTCTTTACCCGAGGATCTTGTTCCTTTCTGAAGAATGCAAACGGTTATTAATGATCAACCTCGTCTTGATGACTTAATCCTGTTATCAATAAAAATCATCTGTTGCTAAGATCTCGATAACATCTACTACTAAATGATTATGATAAAAGGCGATACTGCGGATTAGCTTTTGTTATCTTCATGTTCAGCAACAACATTAATAAGAAGATTCCCTACCCAAAATAACTTTTATATAAGATATTGCAATTTAGACTATTATCGATTGAAATCTGCACATTTTTACTATCTAGTGATGCATCCTGAAAAACAAAATAGTTCCTACGCCTGCCAGTATTAAAATAAACTGTCTGATACTTGCAACTGGCCCAACTCTTTTATGAAGTGACGGAATGAGGTCGGCTATTGCAATATAGATAAAACTGGCTGCAGACAACGCTAATATATATGGTACGATTACTTGTGACGTTCTTAAATAAAAGTATGCGATCATAGCGCCTGGCACGGTAGAGACTGATGATAATAAATTGTATATTACAGCCTTTTTCTTTGAATAGCCACTATCAAGCAAAACTCCAAAATCTCCTATCTCCTGAGGGACTTCGTGTGCAATTACAGCAAGAGCTGTTGCTACACCGAAAGGAATGGAAGTTATAAATGCTGCCGCAATTACCACACCATCAATAAAATTATGAAAGGCATCACCTACCAAAAGCAAAGTACCTGCACTCCCATGCACTTCACACTTTTCTTCATGGCAATGATGCCAGAGAACCAGCTTTTCAAGCAAAAAGAACAGGATGATACCAATAAGTACTGTTGCCAATACAAATGACGCTTGCGCAAGCTCCAGAGCGTGAGGGATCATGCCGAGAAAGGCGGCGCCAAGCAATGTGCCCGTGGCATAGCTGACAAGACATGGAACAAGTGATTTCCTTACCTTATCCGGGAAAAACAAGAGTAATGACGCTCCGGCCACTGCTATGATACTTCCAAGAAGACTGGAAATTATTATCCACAATAAAATCAAAATATATTTTCCTTTTTATATGAAACGGTATATTACTTAAGGCCTGCTTGTTGCGTTCAATTCTATCAGGTTCTTCAGTTTTTTTAAGTCAGTTTTTATCACCTTTACTTCAGCATCAGAAAAGACATATTCCGGTCCTTTACCCTCAAATGCCTCTTTTATATAAAGAATATCAATTTCTTTTTCTGCAAGAAATTCCGCAAGCTTTATTCCCTTTCCTTTTTCCATTTCCGAAAAAGGGTTTTCAAGTACTTCCTGAGATATTATTGTTTTATCAGAGATCCTCTCATCCCATAAGGCAATCAATGGTGAGCTGCCAAAATGCTCTGAAATTCCTTCGTCTCTATTTTCAAGGGGAACAGCAAATCGCTGATAATCCTTTCTCACCGGCTCATAATGAATAAAGAACCTCTCTACGAAAGGAATGCGTTCTTTAATTTCCCTCTCTATGTTGTCAGCAATAACATGAGCATCTTTCAGCCTTTTCAAAGAGAATCTCAAGTCTGTTTCTACAAATATGAACCGTCCGGAATTCCTCGCATTTAAGGAAACGACCTCTTTGACTTCCGGAAAACTATTTATCAAATTCATTATCTCATCCTGGGTAGATTTGTCTACAGATGCATCAAGAAGGCTCTTCATCGAATCTTTCAGAATGCCGCAACCTGCTTTGACAACCAGTACCAAAACAATAAAGGCAGCAATCCTGTCCATAAAAGCATAAGAAAATCTTGCACCGGCTATCCCCAAGGCCACTATAGCAAGAGGAGCAAGGTCCATTTTCCAGTTCTCGGCGTCTGCCATTAATGAGGGAGAGTGTAGTGCCTTTGCCTGTTTTGTTTCATATCTTGAAAATAGGATAATCGGAAACGCCATGAAAAAGAGTACCATAAGGGTAACATCAATGTTCTTCAATGTTTCAGAAGGCGGATGATGTATCATCTTTGCTATCTCATAAGCAGAAAGAAATATCAGACCTGCTGAAAGGACTGCTGCTATATTTTCAATCTTATACAGTCCCCACGGAAACTGCTCTGACTTCTTTTCGGAAAAGTATATGCCCCCAACCACAAGGAGACTCCCTATTACATCCGTAAGAGAATGTACAGCCTCAGCAAGAAGTGCCGAACTGCCTGTAAAAATGTAAAGGAGATATTTCAAGGCAGTAAAAGATATATTCAGACCCAGGGATAATGAAGCAAGGCCTTTGCCTCCATGGGTTCCGGTTTCGTCTTTTTTTTCTGTTCTGTCTGCCATGTCACATTGAAATGATAAAATTCATTCCATTTTTTCAATTATATCTGTCATTTTATCAGCAAGTTTAAGAAGAGCCTGTGATGACGGAGCATCAGGATATGCTGTTACTACAGGTTTGCTCTTTGCGATCGCCTTTGGCACACATATATCGTAAGGCATCTCTGACAAAATAATAAGTTCATGCTCTTTTGAAAATTCTTTTATTGCAATCCTTGACTTCTTATGTATATCTGATTTATTTATTACTATTCCGCAGGGGATTTTAAAGTATTCAACTACCTCAATAAGCCGCTTCAGATCATTAAGAGCAGCAGGGGTCGATTCTGTAACAGCCAACACATAATCACTTCCTTTTATTGATGATATGACCGGACAGCCAATTCCCGGCGGCCCGTCTGTGATTATCAGATCAGCACCGGTTCTTTCAGCTTCTATCTTTACGGTCTTTTTTACCTCATCAACAATTAACCCTGAACTGCTTTCGCCAATATCAAGCTCTCCTGATACAATCACTGTATTGTTTATATCTGAAATATTAATTCGTCCATTTACTACCTTTTTAATTTCAATGGCATCTTCAGGACATATAATTGAGCAGGCACCGCAACCTTCACAGGAATACGGAATTATAACCGGCCTGTCATTTATTGAAATCACTGAGGAGAACTTGCATACATCTACACATTTCTGACAGCCCGTGCATTTTTCATAATCTATGAATGACTTTTCACAGGCTGAGACATCATGTGTTTGTTTATTAACGGCATTGAAAAATAATGCAAGATTGGGGGCATCAACATCAGTATCAGCCAGTACTATCTTGAAATGATCTGCCAGGATTACACCCAATGATGCCGCAATTGATGACTTTCCGACCCCTCCCTTGCCGCTTAATATTACTATCTCTTTCATTTTATATATTTCCCTGCTATCTCTTCAGACATCCTGAAAATCCTTTTTGAGCTTTCCGCTTCAGGATACATCCTCACAACAGGTATCCCCTCAACATAACTTTTGACAAGCAGGTCATCCATCGGTATTTCTGCTGATATCTTTGTGTCGTACTCTTTTATTACAGAATTCATCTGTTCTTTTACTCCCGGCAGATCTGACCGATTGAGGATGACATTTGATTTGATCTGAAATGTTTTTAAAAGCTTTAGAATGAGATCAAGATCATGGATACCAAGAGGTGTCGGCTCGGTTACGGCATAGGCTTCATCCGTTCCCTTTAGCGCATTGATCACATTGCAATGTGTGCCTGGTGATGTATCTATTATTATGATATCTGAATCTTCAGCCTCATCAAAGACCCTGGCTTTTAGTGCATTTACGACAAAGGAACTCTCCTCACTCCCTGGAATAAGCTCGCCTGTAAAGAGTTTAAGTTTATTTACTTCACTCATGTAGGTCCTTCCAACTCTTTTTTCACCTCTCTTAATTGCATCTTCCGGACAGACAAGGATGCATGCCTCACAGCCGTTACACTCGCCAATCAGAAGCGGAGAATTATCCTTTGGTTGAAAGAGTGCATTCCTTCTGCACGCATCAACACATTTCCTGCATTTAGAACATTTTTGATCATCGATCATTGGAACGGCAATAGTAACATCCATTGAATTTTGCAATGGCATATTAAGGAGTATATTATCATCAGGGGCATCAACATCAGCATCGACCAATGAGACCTTATAATTCATTTGAACAAGTGACTCAGCAATATTTATTGCAACCGTGCTTTTACCGACACCGCCTTTACCGCCTGTTATACCTATTACAGGAACATTGATGGGTTTTTGATGAATAACGCTGAGGACCTCAGCTCCCATTTTATTTTCTATCATCTGCCGCCTCTAAACCGTCCTCCACGTCCTGGCCCACCAGAAGGAACAGATGCCTCACTATATTCTCCTTTATTGAATTTCTCTACTGAATCTCTCACAGAATCAGCTCCTGACGCACCTTCATAGATCTTCACATTTGCGGCCCTTAAGGCGGCAAATGCTTTAGGCCCTACAATACCTGTTAATAATGCCTCTGCATTCATATCCAAAATAATTTGGGCAGCCCTGATTCCTGCGCCCTGTCCGGCAGCCTGAGCAGTATTGGGAACAACTTTAAAATCCATTGTGTTAGTATCAACAATTAGAAAACAGGATGCCCTCCCAAAATGTTCATCAATTCTTGAATCCAGATCTTTGCCTGTAGATGTGACACATAATTTCATCTTATCCTCCTTTAGCCTCTCTGGCCTATTTCTCCCAAATGCTGCAGCTATGATTTATCATTATACACAATCTTCATTATGGCCGGCACAGCCCTGTTCCGCAGGAAACTCGGGCAGCTGTCCTTTCCGCAATAGATCAAGGATTTCCCTTACCGTGTGTGCCTCAGCCTTATAAACAGTAATCCCGGCTTGATTAAGCTTCTTCAAAGCTCCACTGCCGATTCCCCTTACAACTAGGCCCTCTATTTCATGCCCCTCCAGCTTTTCCAGTGGGTCGCACATGCCTTTGATATGATCATGGTCAGGGTTTTTCATTACCTCTATGTCTTCTATTTCAGTATCCACAAAAATAAATGCAGGTGCCGAACCAAAATGTTCATAGACTTCACTGTCAAGGCCCGATACTTCTTTGAGTGGAAAACAAACTTTCATAATTCAACCTCCGGAGTTTATTAGTTTTGTTATAAAATATCATCGATGTTTTATAATCCAACACCACCGATCTGTGTCTTACAGCTCGGGCATTTTCCGTCAACCAGTTTTTTCTCCATTATTTGAAAACCATATCGCTTTATGAGAAGCTTTCCACAATTATAACAATAAGTATTTTCACCGCCTTCTCCGGGAATATTCCCTTCATAGACATATCTAAGCCCGGCCTTTGTTCCGATGTCCCTGGCTTTTCTAAGTGATTCTACCGGGGTGGAAGGCACATCAGAAAGTTTGAACGCCGGATAAAATGTACTGACATGCCAGGGTATATTTTCATCCACGTTTTTAATAAATCCGGCTATCTCTTTCAGTTGATTCTCGTCGTCACTGTAACCCGGGATGATCAAGGTTGTAACTTCCACCCATACTCCAAGCTCTTTATATAGCCTGATATTATCAAGGACAGGCTGGAGTTTTGCGCCGCATACCTTATGATAGAAGTCTTCGCTGAAGCCCTTCAAATCTACATTTGCAGCGGCAAGGAAGGGTGCGATTTCTCTGATGGCCTCAGTGCTCGTATAGCCATTGGTTATAAATACGTTCTTTATCCCCTCTTTATGAGCAAGTTTTGCCGTATCATAAGCATATTCGAAAAAGATCGTCGGTTCCGTATATGTATAAGCAATGCTTTTGCAATCCCTGCTCTTTGCATCAGCAACAATTTTTTCGGGCGGCAAATCATCACCAATAATTCTCCCTTCCTTGCCTTTGGGCATCTGGGATATGTCCCAGTTCTGGCAGTTGAGGCAGCGGAAATTACAGCCTACTGTAGATATAGAGTAAGCCGTGCTTCCCGGGAAAAAATTAAAAAACGGTTTTTTTTCAATGGGGTCAATGCCGGTAGCCACTGACCTGCCATAAACCAGTGAGTAAAGTTTCCCTTCACGGTTCTCCCGAACACTACAGATCCCCCGTTTGCCATCCTTAATCACACACTGGTGATTGCAGAGACGGCACCTGACTTTTCCGTTAAGATTTTTATAAAACATTGCTTCTTTCATGTCTTCACCCCCTAATTTTTCTGATTTCTTTTACAATATCAGTAACCCATAAGAGCCCAACTGGTATTTTCCTCCCTCAAATCTCCAATTACATTTGATCGGATATTTATAAACATAGTTCATTAATAGAATTTTTCAATCTTGTCTGTTCCTTCAAGGTTTTTAAAAAACTTTATCTCACTTTGATATTAGAATTAGAAAATACATAATTAGTTTCATTGCTGTACTCCCTGTTATACAAAAGATTCTTTAACACCATGGCTTTTGTATGAAGAAAACTGTCACGAGATTCTCATATATATAAAACATTACCCCAAGAGGCAGCTAATGTCTATGAATACTTTGATATCATGTCAAAAGTACGGTTCTGGGTTAGACTAATCAAATATTTATTGGGGAATCAGCTGGTTTAACGAAAAATGTTAATATGAAATCACAGTAACAACAATCATAATCTTGTATGCGATTAAAAATATAATGAACTGGGTCTGATAAAGAAAGGAGATTACCTGTGAATTCAAATATTTTGTTGGCTGTCGATAGTTCAACATCGTCTATAAAAGCAGTGCTTTATGTTGCAAATCTGCTTGAGAATAATCATGATGTTTCTGTTACCCTGTTTCATGTGCTCCCATCTGTACCGCATGATCTGTTCAGGAGTGGTACCTTACAGGTAGAAAATGAAATTAACCGTAAGAAAGCAGCCTGGGAAGAAGCAGAGCACAAAATCGAATGTAAATGTCTTGAACCGATGATTGACACATTGAAACAGGCAGGTTTCAGCGAAGATCAAATTCATGCCAAACATGCCGCGCCGCTTCCGGAATTTGATGTTGCTCATGTAATTTTAGAGGAATGCGAAGAGGGGGAGTATGACACCGTCGTGATGGGTAAGCATGGGATGTCCAGGGTTACGAGTTTTTTGGTTGGCAGTGTGACTGAAAAAGTGGTCAGACATTCCAAAGGCATGGCTGTTTGGGTAATAGAGTAGCCTGATAGTATTTCCAGTTCTCTTAAAAAAAAATCCCCTTAAAAGGGGGAAATGACAAGGTAAAAAAATTGATTACAAATCTTTACCATATTCCTTTTCAATGCCATCAAGAAGCATCTGCATGACATTACGGATCTCATCAAAATAGTTCACCTTCTCAAGTATCTCCTCGATACTCTGTATATACCTTCCGCCCTTCTTGATTTTCTCCATGCATTTTTGGCAGTGAATCATACTTCTAACGCTTTCTGCGGATGATTCGAGATGGAACTGAAGGCCGATGACCCTGCCGTTATATTCAAATGCCTGGTTCCTGCAACCCTCGCTTTCGGCCATCTTCTTGCAGCCTTCAGGTATTTCAAAGCCGTCTTCATGCCAGAAAAAGGGTGTAAATTTGTCTGGCAGTCTGCTGAAAATTCTCGATTCCTTTGCCTCTTCAGTCAATGAGACCGGATACCAGCCAATCTCCCTGCAGGCGTTCATATGGACCTTTCCCCCGAGGACATCGGCGATGAGCTGACCGCCGAGACAGATGCCCAGAACGATCTTTTCGCTTTCAATGGCATTAGTAATGAATTTCTTCTCGTTGACAAGCCATGGATAGCTCATCTCCTCATATATGCTCATCGGCCCACCCATGATGATCAGCCAGTCAAAATTCTCCGGCTTCGGCAGATTATCATTGGCATATATCAACGTCTTTGAGACGGCATGGCCTTTTCCTCTGGCCCATCTTTCAATACTTGTTATGAAGCCGTATGGGATATGCTGTAACAAATGGATTCTCATATTTCCCTTAAAACCAGTGCCTAATTAGAGTTTGTTTATTTCAAAATCTTTTAAAATGATATTTTATGTGCCTTCTTGCCATGACGATAAATAGGCTTTTTGTTCTTCTGTAAGTGTATCAATACTCATATTCATTGCATTAAGCTTCATTCTTGCAATTCCCTGATCAATTTCATCTGGAACAGGATGCACTTTGTTCTCCAAAGTTTCTTTATGAGTGTATATAAACTCGGCACATAATGCCTGATTTGCAAAACTCATGTCCATCACTGCTGAAGGATGTCCCTCGGCAGCTGCCAGATTGACCAAACGGCCTTCAGCAAGAAGGCGGACAGTGCGCCCCGATGGCAAATAGTACTCATCTACATATTGACGTGGCTGCTGTTTTTTGATTGCCATATTCTCCAGAGCGGGAATATTTATCTCGACATTGAAATGACCGGAATTCGCAAGAACACAACCATCCTTCATCACTTCAAGGTGTGGTTGATCAACGACATTTTTATCCCCCGTAGCAGTGACGATAAAATCAGAGACAGCAGATGCTTCCAGCATGGGCATGACACGATATCCATCCATAACCGCTTCCAGTGCCCGAAGAGGATCGACTTCGGTTATGATTACATTGGCACCAAGGCCTTTGGCGCGCATTGCAATACCGCGACCGCACCACCCATACCCCACTACCGTAAAGACCTTTCCAGCCAATAATATGTTTGTGGCCCGCACAAGCCCATCAAGGGTACTCTGACCGGTACCATACCGATTATCAAACAGATGCTTGGTCATTGCATCATTTACGGCGATGATGGGAAGCTTTAACGCACCGTCACGGGCCATTGCACGTAATCGGATTACCCCGGTTGTTGTCTCCTCGGTTCCTCCCAACATGTTGTGCAGCAGTTCCTGACGATTTTTATGCATTTCGCTGACCAGATCCGCACCATCGTCCATAGTCAGTTGAGGATGGTGGTCCAGGGCGGCATTGATATGCTGATAATAAAGTCTATTGTCCTCCCACTTGATGGCAAAGACAGGGACCTGATAGTGGGCCACCAGGGCCGCTGCTACGTCGTCCTGGGTGCTCAGTGGATTGCTGGCACAAAGGACAAGGTCTGCGCCTCCTGCAATGAGGACACGAGCCAAATTCGCCGTCTCGGTAGTGATATGCAGGCAGCCACTCATGCGTACTCCCTCCAATGGCCTTTCCCGAGCAAATCGCTCCATAAGGCCCCGTATCACCGGCATTTCGTTCAGGGCCCATTCAATGCGTGCCTGTCCTTTGTCAGACAGTGAGATGTCTTTTATATCGCTGGCAATAGCTGGCATATTTACCTCCTGTAATAGTCAATCTTCCCTCATCTATTCTTGCAATCTCGCTAATACCGCTTCTTCCAATCGTTCAATAATTTTTTTTACATCTTCCAAAGCCTCACACTTTCCAAGCGATGTACCCATTAAACCCATTTTTCCTATCTCAGGATCATAATGTACTTTTCCTATGATATTAGCTTTTTTCTTTTTTAATTCATCAATCATTACTGATTCCATTTCTTCTGATTGAACTTTATTTAATATCGTCCAGGCCATTTCTTTCCCCATCTCTCCGCAAAAATCAGACACTTTCTCTGCAATCAAAAAAGACTCAAAAGTAGGGTCAGCCACAACTAATACAATATCTACATTTTTCTCCACACCTCTCCCGAAATGCTCAATCCCTGCTTCAACATCGATCAAGGTTACCCAGTCCCCTGTAACTATAAAATCTCTGGTCACTTTTGACATTGGTCCATCACAACCCTCGCAGAACTTTTCAATCTTTCCAACCTGAAATAGGACTATTTCATCTTTTTTTATAAAATATTCATGAGGAATTTCAGTTAAATCGATGTTCTTTTCTGTAAGCGGAATTGTATCGCTCTGTCTTGTCAAAGGTGCTGGGTTGTCAACCGGACACTCTACCTTCTCCCTCCCTCCAAAAAATTCTATCAGAGGTTCAGGCCCTGCCTTTAACCCAAACATTAGTCTCGCCAATCCTCCGGGGTTTGAGGCATCACCATCTAAAACCATTACCCTGTAACCCTCACTATGCAGAACATTTGCCATCAGAGCAACAACAGAGCTTTTCCCGCTCCCCCCCTTTCCGCAAACAAATATCCTTTTCCCGGAAAATGGTTTGCTCAATTCTGGTCTCTTCACTGTTTTTTCTTCACCTGTTTCAGACATTTTAATCACCTCGCTTTCTTGCCTTCATACATTTCCATTTCTTCAATCCCTAAAATAAGATTTTCTTGATATATTTTGAGCCACATACCATTCACTTTGTTATCTTTTCAACAAGCCATCCCTGCAAAGGAGATGAGATGATAATAGTAACAATGAGAACTACTGTATAATTAACTCCGAAGTACATTATAAGTAGCGGGAGCAGCGGCAACTTTACAGACCTGTTGTACAAAAATACAGAAATCAGGGCCGTTCTAGCCCCGTTCATTTTTAGCTGTTTCAGCATTGGATACCATATATAGACAGGTCCTGTAGAAATGATTCCTGAAACTATCGCAAACAGCCATCCTTTGATCCCTGAACCTCTTCCTAAAAACTTTTGTACATGTCCTGGCTCCACAAAAATATTGATAATGACCATAAACAAGTAAACAATTATAAATATGGGAAACACCCTGTAAAATATCTTCAGGGCAAAATTCAGAGATGATTCCGCTTTATCGGGTTCTACAACCATCAATAAAATGTACATCAAGACAATGATGCCCAAAAAGTACCAGCCTTTATTGCTTCTCTCCGGCTTTTTCATAGTATCCGCAACACCATAACTGTGATCATGCTGACAAAGATTGCACATGTAAAACTCACAAGATTCCTTGTTATGGCAAACCTTTTGCCCAGCAGCATTATTTCTGCGGGAAGCTGAACCAACCCAACCGTTACCCACGCAACGATGAACGATGTGACAGCCATGAGGCTGACCCCCTGCTTCAGCATCTCACCGCCGATAATGTAGCTCGTTATAGGATTTCCTGTCAGTATGCTACCCAGCAAAGCTCCTATAAAAGAGTCGGTAAACCAGTTCCTGCCGAACAGGACAGTGTATGCTGCCCTGGGGATAAGAGAGTTTGCAATTCCTGCAAGTCCTATAATTCCCAATAAAACAGGAAGGCTGTTAAACATGGACTTTGCCGTCTGCCTTACCGCAGATTCAAAAGAGTGCATCTTGGAGTCTCCCTCATCAGTTTATTAAGTCCCGGCTATATAGCCTATCAGTCCCACCAGGAGCCCGACCACTAAATTAATCACCTTTATCCTGATGAAATCCCGACGGGATTCGGCAAGCAGGGGCAGCATGCCATGTCCATCCTGAACAATAGAGCTGGCCAGAAGGATGCTGAAAGGGATGGCCTTCTCCGTGAACAGTGTTAGGAATATGAGATGCGGACCGGATTCCGGGACAATTCCAACCAGAGAGGCCACAGCCAGCATAATCAGTTGATTTTGCTGCATCCAGTCTTTAAGATCGAGATGACCTATCAGCAGGTGCATGAGGAGCAGCGCCCCAAAAGTCCAGAGAAATACCCTTGGGATGTGGACCTTTGCCACATGTTCCCACAGGTGTTCCTCCAGGAAATGGTCCGGCACAGTGGATACAATAAATAAAGCTGCTATGGATATAAGAAAGATGGTGGTCCTGATCCAGTTCCAGACAGGCAGTCCTAACTGGCCGGTGAGCAGCCCAAAGATAAGTAGCAACAGAATGACAGACAGTACCCCACGCGCCAGAGAGCAACTTCTCCACTGTTCTCTGATCTTCCCCCAGGGAAAACATTTACATGAGTCCGCTTCGTGAAGTTCAAATTCCTGCGGACAAGCCGCTTTAGTAGTCGCTTTTTCTCCGAATAACGTATCTGTAAGAAAACCTGCAATGAGCCCCACAAGAAACAGGATCAGAGAAATGAAGAGCGCCGTCTTCGGTATCATGGAGAACATGACAAAAGACTCATCGCCGCTGGTGGCTATCATGGCAGTCACAACTGCACCAAGGCTAAGTACCCTGTGTGAATAAAGGGCCACAACTGCGAAAGCT
>CBFDEG010000045.1:0-20369 GCA_965603765.1 uncultured bacterium
GATCTGTAAGTAGAAATTCCAAATAACAAGCACCAAAATACAAATAAATCACAAAATTCAAATTCTAAATAACAAACTCCGCATGTTTGGAGTTTTGGTCATTGGATGTTGGGATTTATTTAAAATTTGTTGTTTGGTATTTGTGATTTATTTGTATTTTGGTGCTTATTCTTTGTCTGGTTGTCCGAACTTTGCGGTGAAGTGAAATGTGCTTCCTTCTCCCGGGTTGCTTTCTACCCATATGCTGCCCCCCATTAGGTCCAAAAGTTTTCTTGATATGCTCAGGCCGAGCCCCGTACCCCCGTACTTTCTTGTGCTTGACCCGTCTGCCTGTGTGAAACTTTTAAATATGTCCTTAAGTTTGTCATTTTCAATTCCAATACCTGTGTCTGAAATTGAAAAATGAAGAAGGAAAGGCATATTGCTGTTTATCGCAGGATCTGCGCTAAGCCTGACATTAAGAATGACGGAGCCTTTCTCGGTGAATTTGAGCGCATTGCCGATCAGGTTGATAATCACCTGACCCAGACGGTTAGGGTCTCCCTGCAGCAGTTCAGGCACGTTATGGTCTATGTGGTAACGAAGGTTAATATCTTTCTGCAGGGCCAGTATCGTGAAGGTCTCGACAGTGTTTTCTATTGTTCTGTGAAGGTCAAAATCAATATTTTCAAATTCCATTTTACCGGCTTCTATCTTTGAGAAATCCAGAATGTCATTTATTATTCTGAGCAGGGAATCTGCAGATTGCTGGACCATGAGCAGAAATTTCTTCTGGTTTGGTGAAAGTTTTGTTGCAAGTGCCAGGTCGGTCATGCCGATTATACCGTTCATGGGGGTCCTTATCTCATGGCTCATATTTGCAAGGAATTCGCTCTTTGCAATGCTTGCTTTTTCTGCGGCTTCTTTTGCTTCCCGGAGCTGTTCCTCGGCATTCCTGCGCTGCAGGTCATTATGGTATGCGTCTATGATATTTGCATAGGTGATTAGCAATGGCTCCAGATATTCTGCGATTTCATTGTCATAGCCGTCAGGGCAGTTTGCCATGCCGATCATGCCTAAGAGGGTTTTGCCTTTTTTAATGGGTATTCCCATGAAAGCTTTAAGCGGAGGATGGCCTGCAGGTATTCCCCCGCTTCTGCTGTCGCTGGCCGGATCATTTGAAATGACCGGTTTACCTGTTGATAATACCCTGCCGAAAAGCGTTTTAAGTTTAAAGAATTCCAGCCCCTGGGAAAAATTGTTCTCATAAAATTCCATTGTTTCCCTGTTCCAGGCTATATTTGTGATAGCATGGGTCTTAAGGTACGGATCCCCTTTGTCAGTATAAAGGACTTCGCCGATAAAACCGTATTCGCTTTTTGTAAGCGTTAGAAGATGGTCAAGTATATTGTTAAAGAGTATCTGTGATGATATGTCTGTTATGAAGCTGGATTGGACCTGACTTATAGTATCAAGCAGCCTGTAATTGCTGAGCATGTTTTCTTTTGCCTTAAGGCTTTCGCTGTGGCGCTTTTTGCGTAAATTGTATATAAAACCTATAAGGAGTATACCAATTGCCCAGAATATGCCATGTCTCAGGGCAGCGCTATTTATATCTTTGCGTTCAATCAGAATATAAGGCATCATGGGAACCGAGACCTCGATGCCTCCGCGTACATCCCCTTCTTTATAGCCCTGAAAACCATGACACTTGAGACATCCCTTTTCAGTATAAAGCGGAAGCATATAGCGCAGGTGCTTTTCACCGTTTATTTCAGTGAATTCGAACATTTCTTTTTTACCCTGTTCAAAGGACCTGAGAGCCGTTCTTTCCCACTCGTCAGGACTGTTGACCGGATTGAGAACTTTGAGACTGGTTAAATGCCCTTTGACACCGTAAAGGTCAGAGTAAAATTCTGATATCTGACGTACCATATATGCCGGGTTTAAGAGTGTAAGCGGCCTGCCGGTTGTAGTTGTGACATCGCGTTCTTCAACATGCTTCAGGTAGGGATTGGGAGGTGAAGTTTCAGTCGGTGTTACATAGACACCTCCGTGCGATGTTGCCCATAGACGTAATGCCCGGTCTTTATTAAGATGTATTTTTGCCTCTATAACTGCATGTTCATATGTTTCTTCTTTATGGCGGGTGATATCCCACGCAAGCGAGCCTGCAACAATTATCATCCAGATAATTAAGGTAATAACTGCTTGGCGGTAATGTGCCGGTTTTTTATTTGTATCCATGTTCAGAGCTGTGCGAATAGTCGTTCAACTGCGATAAAATCAATTGAAATTGCTGGTAGTTGGTTATATATATTTGATAGAAGTATCGGCTTATTGGGGATATTCTTTAGATATTTTCCAGAAAATATACTATTTTCTGTATGTTATCAATGTTTTTGCCGTAATCGACAATTGTTGTTCGTGCAGTTGGGCTGCTTGATAGAATTAATTCTGTGGTTGCGTCATCAGTCCGTTTTAATTCAAATATAATGGTATCTCCCCATGTCTTCCAGTTAATGGGTGTCTTTGCGATGATCTTTCCCTGGGAAGGTTCCCTGGCGGTTATTTTAGAGTTTTTGACAGAGGACAGCGACTCGATGCAGAGGCTGAAGGCTTGTTCAAAAGGCCGGTTGATAGTGATATTTCTGATATGACAGGTGCCGTATGCCTCTTCTGTCAGCTCGGGAGCGACCTTTTTTACCATATATATGTGCAGGGGGCCCAGAATGATAAATAGCAGTATGGAGATAACAAGTCCTGAGATCGTGCCGCAGGCAAGACCTGTTTCAATGTTGTATTGAAAGGAACAATAAATGCCGATTAATGAACCGAAACATAGTCCGGGGATTAAAAATAGTTTTGCTTTTATTATCATTAGTTATATGGGGTAATTTTTTATCTGGAATTGATATAATATTGTTTGCTTGTCCGGTATCTCCGGTATTTTAATTTGAGGATTATCTAATAACTATATGGAAAGTAAGAAAATAAGACAACTGTTCCTGGATTTTTTCAGGGAAAAAGAGCATGAGGTGCTGAAGAGTTCGGATATTATTCCGCAGGAGGACCCGACCCTTTTATTTACGAATGCAGGGATGGTCCAGTTCAAGTCGGTCTTTCTCGGTGAAGAGAGCAGACCGTGTAAAAGGGCCGTTACTGTGCAGAAGTGCGTCAGGGCAGGCGGGAAGCATAATGACCTCGAAAATGTCGGTAGAACAGCAAGACATCATACGTTTTTTGAGATGCTCGGCAATTTCTCTTTTGGAGATTATTTCAAGAAAGAAGCGGCTGCGTGGGCATGGGAGTTTCTGATCGAAAGAGCAAAGCTCCCTGCGGACAAGCTCAGGATAACTGTTTTTGAAAATGATGATGAGGCCGAAGACATATGGAAAAATCATGTCGGCATACCTGCTGAACAGATATTCCGTCTCGGTGAAAAAGATAATTTCTGGCAGATGGGCGATACCGGCCCATGCGGTCCATGTTCCGAGATACTGATTGACCAGGGACCTGAGATGGGATGCGGCAAAGACACCTGTATGGTCGGCTGCGACTGCGACAGGTACCTTGAGATATGGAACCTTGTTTTCATGCAGTATGACAGGGACTCGTCCGGCAAGCTGACACCGCTTCCGAAACCGAGCATTGATACCGGTATGGGTCTTGAAAGGCTTTCGGCTGTGATGCAGGGGAAGACCAATAATTTTGATACAGACCTTTTTGCTCCTATCATTAAATATGTAGAGAATATTTCAGGCAAAAAATATGGAAAAGATTCTTTGACCGATATTTCCATGAGAGTGATCGCCGACCATATCAGGTCAACTGCTTTTGTCCTGCTGGAGGGACAGTCCCCGTCCAATGAGGGTAGAGGATATGTGCTGAGGAGGATAATAAGAAGGGCTGCGCGGCATGGTTTCATGCTCGGCATTGAAGGGCCATTTCTCTATAAGGTGCTTGATGCTGTTAATGAAGTGATGGCAGATGCCTATCCGGAACTGGCTGAGAATATAGGGCAGAGCAGAAAGGTGCTCAAGTTCGAAGAGGAAAGGTTTGCGCATACGCTCTCTTCCGGCATGGGCATACTTGAACAGCTTATACATGATGTGAAAGCATCCGGTAGGGACATACTTCCCGGGTCCGAGCTTTTCAAACTTTACGATACATACGGTTTCCCGCTTGACCTTGTAAAAGATATTGCAGATGACGGTAATGTCAAAGTAGATGAAAAAGGTTTTAATGAAGAGATGGAACTCCAGAAGACACGGGCCAGGGCATCCTGGACAGGAGGGGATGATGAGGTCTCGGAGGTCTATAAAGAGGTAAGGAATAATTCAGAGGCAACCGTGTTTCTCGGTTACGAAAGCCTTGAAACAGAGGCTGTCATCAAGATATTGATAAAGGACAATGCAGTCGCAGAAGAGGCCGGAGAAGGAGAAAAAATAGAAGTTGTGCTTGATAAGACAGTCTTCTATGGTGAGTCAGGCGGTCAGGTCGGGGACAGGGGCATAATAAAGACCGGCAATATGACGCTGGATATTTTTAATACAAAAAAACTCGGCAATATTTTCATACATAAAGGTGCTGTAAAAAAAGGAACGGTCAGATTGGGTATGACCGTAAGTCTGCATGTTGATGAAAACAGGAGAAGGGCTGTTATGCGTAATCATACAGCGACGCACCTGCTTCACTCCGCGTTAAAGACCGTTCTCGGCGATCATATAAAACAGGCCGGTTCGCTCGTTGCAGAGGAAAGGCTCCGATTTGATTTCAACCATTTTTTTGCAATGGATCGCAGGGAGATCGAAGAGGTCGAGAGTATCGTAAATGAAAAGATAGTCAGGAACCTTGCGGTTGATACATCAGAGACATCACTTGATGATGCTGTCTCAAAAGGGGTTACAGCTTTGTTTGGTGAAAAATATGGAGAAAAGGTCCGGGTTGTACGTGCCGGTGATTTTTCTGCCGAGCTTTGCGGGGGCATTCACTGCAATGCAACCGGTGAGATAGGGCCTTTCAAGATCGTTTCCGAAGGGAGTGCGGCAGCAGGCATCAGAAGGATCGAGGCCTTGACCGGGTTCAATGCATTTGAATATATCAATGCAAGGGAGAACGAACTGAAGAAAGCAGCAGAGCTTCTCAAGGTCAATGACATGAAGGTCTCTGAACGCATAGAGAAGGTCATGAGTGAGTTTAAACAGCAGGAAAAAGAACTTGATAAGTTTAAACATAAGGCAGCATCAGGCGGTGCGGATGCAATTCTTGAAAAGTATTCTGAAATAGACGGGGTAAAGGTGATAGCCCATAAGAGCGCAGGCCTTGATATGAAGGGGCTCAGAAATCTTGCAGATACGTTAAAGGACAAGTTAGGTTCCGGTATTATCCTGCTTGCCTCATCGCTTGACGGGCAGGCCTATTATGTGTCGATGGTGACAAAGGACATGGTGCCTCGTTTTAATGCAGGCGAGATACTCAAGGCGGTCACCGGGGGCAAAGGCGGGGGCAGGCCTGATATGGCCCAGGGCGGCACAAAAGATGTTGATGCTATTGATAAGGCGATCGGTTCGGTGAACGATATTGTCAAAAGTATGGTAAATAGTTAAATCTGTTTTAACAAGTCATGGTAAAATTACAAAAGAGAGATTTCAGATAAATTTCTGCACAGATAATTTGAACATTCTGACCTGATTTTTATTTAAAATTTAATGATCAAGGTTTGTAATTAAAAAAGGGGGTACTATGTCTGTTAATGAAATTCTTCATAAGGCCTTAATGGCTGCCATCGGAATTCCGGAAAAGATCAATGAAGTGGTTGAAGACCTTATTGAAAAAGGTGAGCTCAGCGAGTCACAGGGCGCCCGGCTTGTAAAGGAATGCACCGAGAAGGTAAGCAGGACAGGTGATGAGCTTCAGAAGAACTTGTCTGAGCTTATTGATAAGACACTTGAGACCATGAATATCCCGACAAGGGATGAAGTCGACGGGCTCAATAAGAAAGTGACCGCTCTTTCCGCAAGGGTCAAAAAACTCGAAAAATCCTGAGCCCGCAGGCAGTAGTTTGATTTCGGAATACTAAACGAATGGCTATTACCAGGCTTTTCAGATATTGGCATACATATAAAAGTATAAGCCGGATACGTCAGGTGGTAAATGTTTTCCTCAGGCACGGGTTCGGGCAGTTCATTGAGCTGCTGAACCTCCAGCGTTTCATTCCGCTCAGAAAAAGATTCAAGGCCTTCTCAAAGCTTCAGTATGTCGAGAGGCATACCCTTCCCCAGAGGCTCAGGATGGCATTCAGCGAGCTTGGCCCCTCATTTGTAAAATTTGCGCAGATACTCTCCTCAAGGCCTGATCTTGTAACACCTGAATATGCGGATGAGTTCACAAAACTTCAGGACAAGGTGCCGCCGTTCTCATCAGAAATTGCCCGCCGGACCATTGAAACAGACCTGGGCAGGTCAATAGATGATGTATTTTCTGAATTTGATGATACACCGGTCGCGGCCGCTTCGATCGCACAGGTACATAATGCGGTCTTAAAGACAGGTGAGGATGTTGTTGTGAAGATACAGCGGCCTGACATCCGTCAGATAATCGATACGGACATCGGTATACTCAGGGCTATATCCCGACTTATGCTCAAATACATCCCCGAGAGCAGGTTTTTTGATCCTGCAGGTATTGTAGAGGAATTTGCCCGTTCAGTTAAAAAAGAGCTGGATTTTGTGTCAGAGGCCAAGAACGCGCAGAGGTTCAAGAGGAACTTCTCTGAACATGAAGAGATATGTATACCTGAGATATATCCGGACCTTCTCTCTGGCAGGGTAATAGTGATGGAGCGCTTTGAAGGCGTAAGGATAGATGATATTGACGCCATTGATGCACTCGGTGTGAGCAGAAAGGTCATTGCAAGGCGCGGGGTGAATGCGTATTTTAAGATGATTTTCGAGGACGGTTTTTTTCATGCAGACCCTCATCCGGGCAATTTGTTCGTGCTTTCTGACGGAAATATAGGTTTGATGGACTTTGGTATTGTCGGTTGGCTGTCTCCTGAGATGAAGGAAAATATCGCAAGTGTCTTTCTGGCTGTCCTGCATAAGGACTTTGACCGTCTTATCGAGTTGTATACAGATATTGGACTTGTGTCTGATGACATTGACCGTGGAGTGTTCAGGAGGGAGTTTCGCTCCGACATTGCCAACCTGCTTGAACCTCTTTATGAGGCCACTATTGCCGAGGTGAACTTTCCTGAATACCTTGAAGCGCTTACCAAGCTTGTGGTAAAGCACGGGCTGAAAGTGCCTTCCGACCTGCTCTTGATGAACAAGACCATACTGATACTGGACAGCATCGGCAGGCAGCTCGATCCTGAGTTCAATGCTGTGACAGCGGTCGAGCCTTATGCTGAGAAGATGATAAAGAACAGGATGAGCCCGGAGAGGGTCATTAATAAGACAAAAGAGAATATGGCCGAGATAAGTGACATTCTGATAGATACCCCGAGACAGCTTAATAGAATTCTCAGGAAGACCCTCAGGGACGAGCTGAGCGTTAAGATCGATCCAATGGGTATGGAAAAACTTATAACGGACATTGACCGTTCAAGCAACCGGCTTGCGTTCAGCATGATAGTCGCAGCCATCATAGTAGGCTCCTCAATGCTTGTGCAGTCTGACATAGGCGGGAGGATTTTCGGACTGCCTACGATAGGGGCGATAGGGTTTCTGGTCGCTATCCTGTTGGGAGTAAGGCTCCTTATTTCCATCTTAAGGTCAGGCCGTCTATAATAGAATATTGGTGCATGCCGCAGTATGCACATATCATACGGAGGTGAATATATGACAATTGATGAACTGAAAAAAATCTGTGACCAGGAGTTTAAAAATATAGACAGAATAGAGACCGAGATATTTTCCATTTATAAATCTGAGAAGTCGGAATATACACTTGCTGAGGAGGCCGCGCTCGGCGCATTTGTAATTAACGTATACAGCGGTATCGAAAATATCCTGAAGCAGACACTTCTCTTTGACAAGCTTGATGTATCGGATGCGCCGGGATGGCACGAAAAGGTCCTTAAGAAGGCGGGTGAATTAGGAATTCTGCCTCCCGATATTTTTCAGCTGCTCTCAAAATATCTTTCATTTCGAAATTACTTCATCTATAACTATGTCTTCAATATAAAATGGGAAGACATGCAGGCTCTCGTTGAGGCAATAAGGGAAGTAACAAAAAGAGTGCGTCAGGAAGTCGAAGAATACTTGCAGACGATATGATGTTGCAGGGGCGAACAGCCGTTCGCCCCTGCATTGCACCCAAACCCGCTGCCTGTTATTATTAATCCATGATTCTTCTCAAGAAAACCCTCGATATATTTTACAATGAATTTGACTTCAATGAACGCTTAAAGCATGACCCGGTTAAATTCCCTCACAGGTATTCAAGGCCCGGGGACATAGAGGTTGCGGGGTTTATTGCCTCATGTTTTGCATACGGCAGAGTGGATCTTTTCAGTCCGATAATTGAAAAGGTTCTGTCACCTGGAGGTAAAAACCCGGCCCGGTTTTTTAAGGGGTTTGACCTGAAAAAGGACGCGAATTATTTTGAGGGTGTGAGTTACAGGTTTAATAAGGAGAAGGATGTTATCTGTCTGGTATATATGCTGGGCAGGGCGCTTAAAGAATGGGGTTCTCTCAAGAAACTGTTTTACAGTCATTATCGTCCTGAAGATGGGGACATTAAAAACGCACTGACCGGTTTTACTGAATATTTCCTCAATATTGATACCTCACCTGTTTCCGGGGAAAACATTAAGTCCAATGGTATCAGACAGCTCATCCCATCTCCTTTGAAGGGAAGTGCATGCAAGCGGATGAACCTTTTTCTGCGGTGGATGGTGAGGGATGCTGATATTGACCTCGGAATATGGGACAATGTACAGTCCTCGAAATTGATCATCCCTCTTGATACCCATATCGCAAGGATATCAAGATGTATAGGCCTGACCAAACGAAATGCATCTGACTGGAAGACCGCACAAGAGATAACTGATTCATTGAAAAGATTTGATCCTGATGACCCACTGAAATACGATTTTGCCTTATGTCATCACGGTATATCAGGTATGTGCAAAGGGACTAATAATCATGATGCATGTAGGGAGTGTATTTTTGCCCAGCTGAAATAAAGACCTCCCCTTACTAAGGGGAGACACAGAGGGGTTATGTCTCTGCATATACTTTCACGCTTACCCGCTTCTTTATGATTTGCCTCATAACAATAAAACCGCACAAATTATATAAATAGATAACAGACATTATTTGTGTAATTGATAATCTGTAGGGGTAATTCATGAATTACCCCTACACTTGTGAAGGAGGAATTATGAACACCATTGACCTTAAAGAGCTTATCAAATTTCAGCCGGACAAGATTTCGAGGGATATGCTTGATGACAAGCCGGAGATGCGGATCGCCCTTATGTGCCTTGAGGCCGGGCAGGAGCTGACACCGCATAAGGCGCCAATGAGGCTTTTGATGTATGTTGTTGAGGGCAGGGGCACGTTCACGGTTGGCGAGGAGAAGGTCGAGGCTGATGAAAAGACCTGTATCCCGTGTGACCCGATGGTGTCCCACGGGTTTTCGGCTGATAAAGGTGAAAAACTGGTTGTGATGGCAATTGTAACACCTGTGGAATAGACATACTGGATTAATATGATAAAATGGTTTTATTGGTTTTTTTGAAAGTTATAACAGCCTGAATTTCAGGTGTGACTAAAGGGAGGTAATTATGAAACCTGTTGTTGACTATGATGCATGTGAAGGGTGTGGTACATGTGTTGAGCTTTGTCCGGAGGTCTTTGAAATGCGTGATGACGGCAAGGCATATGTTATAGGGGAGGACAAGTGTGACACTTGTGATTGTGAAGAAGCAGCGGATACGTGCCCTGTTGAGGCCATAAAAGTAGAGTAGATTGTCTGACAGCCCTGTCAGGCATGCACTTGACGGGGCTGATGATTTTATGCTGAAATAAACCACTTGTTTGCGGTAAAATATTATATTGCTCTTATACAGTGTTATCTGCATAATACTTGATTATAGAAAATGGACAGGACCAATAATATATTAAATACTCAGGCTTCTCTGTACTGGCTTGCAACCGCCGGATACATGGGGCTTATTTTCTATCTCTCTTCTCGAAGCAGTTTCAATGTATCTTTCTCTTTTCACAATATTGACAAGGTGGCCCACATTCTTATTTATATGCCGCTGGCATTTCTTTTTTATAGCTCTATAAGCAGAAGCGGTATCAGAAAGCATTTGTTTGTGATAGCATTTGTTGTTGCTGTAATGTATGGTGTGTCTGATGAGGTCCATCAGTTCTTTGTAGAAGGCAGGGATGCCAGTATAGCCGATCTTTTTGCGGATATGTTTGGAGCTTTTCTCGGCTGTTCAGCAGCCTTTTTTATTGAGAAAGAGACTAACGAAGCTTTACCGGTATGAACGGTCCTTTCTGCTTTTCCACCCTCTCTTCCGGGTCATGATAATATTTAAACCTGAAAAGCGCGTCAAGTCCATGGCAGTCAACACAGAGAAGGTTGTATGTCTGTGCCCTCAGAAAGCTGTTATTTGAACTGCCTTCAAGGTTTACTCCTTTGCCGGCAACATTGAACCTCGGGTCCCAATGATGTACATTATGGCATGAAGGGCATGAAATGTTGCCTACTTCCGCATTGGCAGCTGTTACTTTGTCAAATAAAGGGAAATAGTTGCTTTTCCCCTTTGTGCTCCTTCCCTCATTTGTGATAAGCATATTGTCGGGATGGGTGTCTATCTTAGGTATTTTTTCTTTCCCGATACCTGTTGCAGAGTGGCAGGAGTTGCACATCATATCCATTATGCTTTTACCGTTAGCAAAACCCTGTGCCCAGAGCTTGGGCTGGATCCTGCTGTTATGCACCATGTGGCATACTCCGCATGTGCCGGATTCTGCAGGGGTCTGTCCGATAATGTTCTTTGAGTCAGGCCCGGTCACCAGAAGGTCATGGTCTGTTTTTTCGATATATGCTTCATCTTTATGGCAGTTTGCGCATAGTTTTGGAGACGGCGAGTTCTCAAGTCTCAGGAAGCTGTTCTCTGATGTCCCTTCAACATCATAATGTTTTTTGGTAAGGACCTTTACAGGATCCCACTGGTGAGGGTCGTGGCATGTCTGGCAGGCCATAATTCCTTTTTTTGATACTTTCCCGTTTTCATCGAATAAGGGCAGAGTTGTAGTAATCCCTTTTTCAGCAGGTGATATGTTGACAGGATGGGAGTGACCTTCTATTATTTTCTTTTTTGCCATTCCGTATTTATTGTGGCAGCTGACGCAGAGGTCCTGCATTCCCTGGTCCGTCTTCGTGCGTATCTCCTGAGCCCAGAGATAGCTTTTCTGCCCCCCGTGGATTACATGGCATACACCGCAGAGACCTGATTCAGAGGGGAGCTGTCCAAGGTAATTCTTTTCTTCAGGAGCGACCTTCTGGATGTCGTGTTTTGAGTTGGCAATATTGAATTTATTGTCATGGCATTCCTTGCAGAGAGAGGGTGACGGTCTTCTCAAAAATGAGGTACTGCTGTTACCTCGGACCTCTTTTCCGATCTCGCCTTTTGTTGAAGCAGGGTTCCACCTGTGAGGGTCGTGACATGTGGCGCATGTTATGGCGCCGTTCTTGTCCTGAGTGCCCGATCTGTTAAAAAGCGGTAAATTCAGATCTTCTTTTTTAACTCCTATTGAGGTCAGGACAATATCAGGATCATCGACCTCGAACAGATTGATATCTACCGGATGCTTGTAATCTCCTATGATCGCCTTTTTTGCTATGTGTTCCTTGCTGTGGCAGCTAAGGCAGAGACGGGTGGTATAGTCTGAGCCCTCTTCGGCTTTTCTGGCTTCCTTATGCGGCAGATGGCACGGAGAGCATATGCCCCCCTGCGCAACGGTTTTGCCTTCGAGATTTTTCTCGTCAGGGGCTGAATGTGCAAGGTTATGTTTTGTATCCTTAAGGTATTCCTTATCAATATGGCATGTGATACAGAGACCTGAGCCGTCGTCTTTTTTTACCAGCAAAAGGGTTTTTTCTATATTGTTGTTATGTATCTTGTGGCAGGTCTGGCAGATGATCTCACCTTTTCTGCCGAGTTTTGCGCCTTTTTTAATAAGGTCCTCAGGTATCTTTACCTTTCCGGGCACTGCATTGATAACATGGAAGTGGTTCCTTTTGCCGTCAGGGGTGAATATGTTCTTATCCTGGTGGCACTCAAGGCAGAGCTGGGAATTCCTTGCGCTTTCTATGAGAAAGCTTTCATTTGGCGACCCGTGCACTGTGTGGCATGTTTCGCATATGATATTGTTCTTTCCCTCTCCAAGTAACGCTCCGTTCTTCAGAAGCGTTTCGGGGATTTTCATCTCTACGCTGCCCAGAGGATGATTGCCGGATTTAATGCCGCCTTCCTTGTCAGTGTGGCAGCTTCGGCACATGCCGGAATTTTTATTTGATGCCCGGATAAAAATGGTCTTTTCAATACCCATCTCACTTGAGACACCATGCGCTGTATGGCATGTTGCGCACTGCATGTTGCCTTCCTTGTCGAGCGGGAAGGTTTTTGGTATCTTCATGGATGCCGGCGGCGGCCTGTTTATCTTATGCCTGTGGTCGTTGTATACCCTTGAGCGTGAATCGACCACACTGCCGTCATGGCACGAAAAGCATATTCCTGGTTTTGCAACGACTTTCTCAGACTGATACGGAACAAGGTCGGTACCCTTTCCGTCGATAAAGAAAGTGTCTATCCACCGGTAATGGCATAGTGCGCATTCTTTTGCCGAGTTCTTGTTCCTTGGTGCTTCGACCTGCGCATAGGCAGTTGCAGCCTGAAGCATTAGTATGGCGCACAATATAGACAGATAAAGAATTGCCTTGAATCCTTTACCTGTTTGAACTGTTGAAACAGTTCTAATATATTTTTTGTTATATGATATTATCATTTTTCTATCTGGTACACGCCGACCCTTTCAGCGAACATCTCGACAACATATAGTCTGTTATTCTTATCAATAAAAATACCCATGGGTTTAATGAACTTTTTTACTGAGTTTTCAGCCGGGTTGCCTATAACTGAATGGAACTCACCGTCAGGGCCGAATATCTGGATCACACCCATATAGCTGTCGCTTATGTATACTAAATTATCCATATCAACAGTTACTCCCTTGGGCCTGAAGAAACGTCCTTTTTGAACACCCCACCCTCCGATCACATTCACAAAGAGCCCGTCCTTGCTAATAACCTGTACTCTTGTATTAATGACATCACTGATGTAGAGATAGTTTTCGTTGTCAAGAGACATCAGGAACGGGTACCTGAACTCTTTCTCTTCAGATCCGGGGCTGCCGAATGTCTTGATAAGTTTAAGGTCGGACAGCCGGTATATAAGTATATAGTGGTTATCGTTGTCTGCGACATAAAGCCTGTCAGCGGCTGTGCTGACTGCTACATCCGTGGGGTCAGCCGGGTTGGCGTTACTGGCCGGAATATCTATCCGGTTGAGATATTTGCCTTTGCTGTTGAATATCTGGATCCTGTGGTTGCCGGAGTCTGCTATGTAGATATTGCCGGTGCTGTCAATATCAATGCCGAGCGGGAACATGAACTGTCCGTCGGAAACACCCTTTTCCCCGAAAGAAAATTTAAAAGCGCCTTTTTGATCAAATACCTTGATCATATTGTTTACACCGTCAACTACATAGATCTGCCCGTCTTCAGATACGGACAGATCGCTCGGTTGACTGAAATCGTGTGCGATGTCAAAAAGATGTTTTGCATTTGTTAGTTCTATGCAATGGGCCGGGTATGCTGTAAGTAACAGGAGTATGATCAGACAACAGGTAAGTACAGGATTCCCAACTCGCCGGCTGGTTATGGCGGAAGATATTCTATGTATGGAAGGTGAAATTGTCATTGTTCTGTTCCGGTTAAGTTCTGTTATAGTTATTTTAAAAGAAATGTACATAAAAGTCTGGCAGTTTTATTAAACTGCCAGACCTGTTCTGGTTGCTGAAATGTCATTGCGGAGTTTTGCTAGTTTTTGGCCCCGGGCTGCAGCATCTTCGGCATATAAAACTTGGTGTAATTCTTTATCATGCCCACAACCTCGGTGCTGGTTATCGAATCAATTCTTTCCTTGGGATATCCGATGGCTGCAAGAGGCAGTAACGGGTTTTCCTTCTGGTGACAGTCCTCACATAAGTAAGGCTGTTTACTGACTATGTTATGTATGTATTTTTTTGACTTTGACTTCTGGACCTCTGTCAGGGTCTTTTCGTTCTCCCTGAACTCCCGTACAAATTTTATCTTTTCATCAGAATCTATCCTCTGGAGCTTTCCATCGACTTTTTCAAAGGGTATCAGCTTTGCCCTGTATGTGCCTGGCCTGTTCTTGCTGACAGGGCTCGCTACAATATCTCCGGTCATCCTGTCATACCATTTGAATATGCCTGTCTTATTGACATCTTCAAGTTTTACATGGCATGTCTGGCATGATATAAAAAACGCATGCATGTTCAGAAATGCCCTCAGTTCCTTTACCGCATCATGCGGTATGTCGCCGTGGCACTCAATACAGTAAGAACGTTTGTCAGGGCCGATATCAAAGCCGATGTGATGAAAGTGCCCTTCAATTCTCGTCTCTTCGAGGATCTTGTATCCGAGATAGTGCTTTACCCTTTCTTCGCTCTGTAGAATGACCTTTTCAAAGGTGCTTTTTTTGACCTTTTCTTCCTGTTTCTCTTTGAACTTTGCTATTTCCTGGGCCTCTTTTCTTTCGCTATATTCATGAACAAGATGGCCGAAGGTAACATTCCATATGGTTATTGTAAAGAATACAACCAGAACCATGAACGCGAGCATGTATACTTTAAAGAGAATGGTTTTCATGATGAATGCCCTCCTTTCGGGGAGTCATGCGGATCGTCTCCTCCATGCGGCGGAAGGATCTCGTCTTCGTATCCGGCCTTTTTCATGACCTCTACGTAATGCTGGTAATGCTCTTCCGCCATAAGCTCTTCTGAAAGGTAGCCGGTTATGAAAACAGTGCCCATGGGGAAAACAGAAATTGAAAAATGGACATTGTACCAGTGCCAGATAAACAGAAAGAGCGCTGCAAGCAGGGCTTCGTCACTATGTGCTATTATTGAAAAGTTAAGGAACTCTCCGGGCACTATCATGGTTGCCAGTTCCTTGTTCCACATGATGAGACCGGTGCCTCCTATGATTACCATACCCCAGAAGGGAGCCCAGTAATCGAACTTCTCTTTCCAGGTGAAGTTATCACCTTCCGGCCTCTTGTTTGTAAGATAGAACAGGTACTTTAAAAGGTCCCTTATATCGAATGCGTCCTTAAGGTTCGGTACAAGGCACTGTGTGCCGATGATCTTTAATTTTTCTATAAGGGTAAGGCTGCCTTTTTCTTTTTTTGCAGGCGCAATATGGAAATTGCGTATTACATATATAAGGTAACCGATGTGATAGAAAAACAGTATCATCAGTATGGCGCCGAAGGTCTTGTGTATTATCGGTGCTATATGTATGCCGCCGAAAAGCGCATACAGGTACGGTGCCCAGGGTGCCGAGTGGAATTTGAGCGGCATGCCTGTCAGAACAAGGACCACTACTGAAACAGCCAGGATAATATGCTGTATTCTCTGATTAACGGTGAAGCGGTAAAAGTATTTTTGACCGTCTTTTATCTTTATTACTGGATATTTTGCCATGGGTTATTTCCTCCTTCCTATAGTTGCATGAGGGAAGAATCTTCTGATTATGTCCAGGAATATGATTCCCATCAGAGGCAGTAATGTGCCGCCTGTTAATACTATAAAGAAAGCTGTGAAAAAGTATTGTACCGGGCTTTGCACCAGGCTGAACTCCGCATGTACGCCGTACTTTGCGAGTTTTGGAGATGCGCTCGGATGACAGTCCAGGTTGGTGCATATCTTCCCTTTGTTATTGTCATGTGTGGAAGCACCGGGATCCTTATGGGTAAGCATCTGATGGACTGACTCACCTTTATTGACATGACAATCGAGACAGTCCGGAACCCTTTCGTCAAGGAATTTCGCGGCCTTACCATGAAAAGTCTCCCCGTATGAAAAAACAGCCTTTGTTGAAAGTCCGTGCCTTGCAACTAGAGTTGAATTGTCATGGCATCTGGCGCATACTTCAGCAATGTTCAGAGGGTTTCTGCTCTTGTGCAGCCTTGTGGTCACATGATTGTAAAATCTGTATATGAATTCCTCACTTTTATGGCATACCCTGCATCTGCCGAGCGATGCCTCTGATACCCCTGGCCTTACCTTCTTGAAAAAGGAGAGTGGCCGGTACAGAGGGTTATCATGACAGTCTTTGCAGTCGGGATAGTCTTCCTGATATTTTTTCTCTTCTCCCTTTGTGTCGAGTTTTCCGTGCACGCTTTTTGAAATAAAGGTTTCAACGTCTTTGTGTGAAAACTTCTTTTCGCTGGATGGCTCTATGATATGACATTTAACAAGGCAGTCGACCTTCTTTGCGATATCGTGCGGTATCTTTGTGATATCAGTATGGCACCCTTCGCATTGTACCTTTGCATGGACACTGTTCTTGAAGATGTCTTCATTGACATAGAACAGTCGCATCTGGCCTTCTTCATCGATCCTGCTGATGCCGGGATATTTATGGCAGAGAAGACAGTTGCCGATATCTGCTGAATAAGAGGGAAGGGGCATGAGAAAGGCGAACATTAGTAATGCGCTGAAAAGCAGTATACTGGTTTTTAAAGTTTTCGTTAAATGCATATTTAAGCCTCCTTATAAGAGGTTATTGATGATTGACTTTAAAGAGAGTACCAGAATCTAATGTTTAGAATACATAAAGCTATTATGATTTGTACAATAATTAATTGTTATAGAAATATAAAGCTAAATTGCTCTTATATTATTTGAGGAACTTGATCCTTGTTGGCGGGCCTTCAACACGCTCTTCAGGGTCATGGAAATATTTATACCTGAAAAGGGCATCGAGTCCGTGGCAGTCGATGCAGATATTGTTATAGCTTACGTTGCGCAGGAAGCTGTTTGTTGCATTGCCTTCAATGTTTTCACCTGTTCCTTTTGCTTTAACAAAAGGGTTCCATTGATGGGCATTATGGCATGTCGGACATGAGATGTTCCCGACATGTGTTTCTTTCCCTGTTCTCATATCAAAGATCGGGGCAAAGTCGATCTTGCTTCTGCTGCTGCGCATAATGTTGTTTATCAGTCTTTTTTCAGGGTGGGTGGCAATGGCCGGTATCTTTGCCCCTGCGGGTTTTCCTTCTGAATGACAGCTGTTGCACAGGGCATTAACGATATCTTCCCGGCTGGAAACAATTCCGTAAGACCTTGCCCATAATTTGATCTTGTTGGGGCTGTTATGGACCAGGTGGCATACCCCGCACTGTCCTGATTCTTTTACGGTCTGTCCAAGAAGGTTCTTTTCGTCAGGGGCTGTAATGTTGAGGTCATGGTCTGTGCCGTCAACATATACCTTGTCCTTGTGACAGGTTTCGCACAGGTCTGAGGATGGAGAATTGGTCTTCCGCAGGAAACTGTTCCTTGCGTCGCCCTCCATATTTTTATTCATATAATTTTCTACCGGACCGTCAGGATTCCATATGTGGGGTTCGTGACAGGTTATGCAGACTATCTTGCCACCCTCTGTTTTGTTGCCTTCATTATCATATAACGGCAGGGTGGTTGTGATGTTGAACTTTTTCAGTGTTACATCAACGGGGTGGTAGTTGCTGCCGATAAGTTTTGCTTTTGCCGCTCCCTCACTGTTATGGCAGGCGGTGCAGAGCTGTGTAACGAAATCCCTGCTGCCGGAAAGTTTTTTTGCCCACAGATGTTTTTCAGCCGCATTATGAGGGATGTGGCATACTCCACAGGGGCCTGAGGATTCGGGGGTAAGTCCCTGAATATTCTTTTCGCCGGGAGCAGTGACCTTGAGATTGTGATCTGAGGTCATTATCTGTTTTTTGTCTTTATGACAGTTCAGGCAAAGCCCGGAGGAAAGACCTGATATTCTTAAAAAGCTGTTGGAGACATCGCCTTCAATATCTTTTCCGCCTCTGTTTTCGAGCGAGACCGGGTCCCACCTGTGAAGGTCATGGCACGAAAAACACTCAACTTTGCCTTTAGGGTCCTTAGCGCCGTTCTCCGAGAACAGCGGCAGTCCTTCAGGCTTTATTTTTTCTGAGGGCAGGATATTTACCGGATGTGTATGTTCGCCGACTCCTCTTATATTGTAACCGGCCTCTTTCCCGTGACATGCCATGCAGAGGCCTGAGGTTTTAAATCCATCCTTGACTGGTTTGGCCCAGAGTTTTTTTGCGGATGCATTATGAGGCGTATGACATGCGCTGCACGGGCCGGATTCGGAGGGTTTCTGATTTCTTATGTTTTTCTCGTCAGGCATTGTAACGCGCATGTCGTGTTTCGTATTCAGTATGCCTTTCTTGTCTTCGTGGCATGTCATGCAGAGCTCCGAGTTGCTATTGTCCATGACAAGCAGCCTGTTTCCAACAGCTCCGTGGATCCTGTGGCAGGACTGACAGATGACCATGTTCTTTTGTGATGCGTGCTTGCTTCCCGAATTAAAAAGCTTGTCAGGGAGGGCAAGTGCTTCAGTATGAAGCGGATGGCTGTTTGATCTTTTGTAGGAGGCTTTGTTGGTGTGGCACTTTTCGCATAAGCCTGAATCAATGTTCAGTTCCCTGTAAACAGCGGTCCTCCCTTCAGGGTTGTCTGTTGGAGCAGCACCCTGACCGTGTGCAGAGTGACAGGTTCCGCAGTATACTTCACCTTTTACACTCAAGGGCAATTCAGGGGGGACAGATACGTTTTTGGAAGGTTTTACAAATACGGGATGCCGGTTAAGTTTCCATGTAATATGGCGTGAGTCTTTTACGTATCCGTCATGACAGCTGTAGCATATTTCTTCGGAACTGACCACACCCTGCGTGTCTTTCATCAGGACGTTGCCGGGCTGGAATTTGACCAGTGTTTCCTGGTCTGTCCTGAAGTCATCCATCCACATAATGTGGCAGACAACACAGTCTCTTTTTGATGATACCTCAAGGCCGAATGCGGATTGCCCGGCAATCAGGACCGCCAGGATGCTAAAGAATAAAAACCGAAATTTATATAGTATAGAGAGCATAAATAAATGCTGAATCCCGGAATTCAAATGTTGAAACGGTTATAATTTGAATTTGATTATTCCAGTATTTTTAGAACAGTGATCTTGTTTGCGCGCATCTCAACAACAAATAGTCTATCATTTTCGTCGATATAAATACCCACAGGAGTGTTGAACTCCCGCTTTTTGTTGTTTTTGCAGAGGACGCCGATATAACTTCCCATGTCTGTAAAGGCCTGTACTGCGCCCATGTAGCTGTCGCTTACTAATACCCGGTTCTTTCTGTCAATAGTAATGCCCTTGGGCCTGAAGAACTTGCCCTGCGATACGCCCCAGGAGCCTATGGATGAAATGTATTTCCCGAAGGGGTCGAACTTCTGGGCCCGTGTGTTCAGGACGTCCACTACAAAGATCTCATTGAACGGGTTCTGGGTCATGATGCCGGGGTATCTGAACTCCCCGCTCTCTTCTCCGAACTTGCCCCATTTAAATTTAAACGTACCGTTTTGTTCAAATACTTTTATGTTATGGTTCTCATTGTCTGATATATAGAGCTGGCCTTTCAGCTTTGAGACTATAATGTCTACAGGGTCTGCAGGGTGGGTGTCAGAGTCTATGGCAATGCTGAACGTATATTTGAAGCTTCCCTTCAGGTCAAAGACCTGTATTCGATGATTACCGGAGTCTGCAATGAAGACCCTGCCGTCTTCGGATATGTCTATGCCGAGAGGATGGATGAACTGACCCTGTCCGCTTCCTTCAGTGCCGAACTGGAACTTCCATTTACCGTTGTTTCCGGTAACCACTATTCTGCTGTTCACACCGTCGACAAGGTAGATGTCACCGTTTGGTGCAACTGAAATATCGCTCGGCTGGTTTGCCCCGGGAGTGATCTCTTGAAGAAATTTTGTGTCTATGCAATCCAGGGCATATGAATTTACAGGAACAAACGGGATTAAAAGGAATAGTAATAATATCAGATCCGTATGATTGAATTTCAAGTCAGTAGGTGTCCCTCCGGAATTGTTAAAGGCCGGACAGTTTCTGTCCGGCCCTTTTTTAATCAAAAAAAGTACAGCTTATTTGAAAAGATTCGGAATATAGAACTTTTCATATTTTGTTACCAT
>CBFDEG010000046.1:0-19518 GCA_965603765.1 uncultured bacterium
AATTCTCCCCTTTATAAGGGGAGACGTGTCTGCCGTCGGCAGACACAGAGGGGTCATTTTTTCCGTGCAGCCAGTTTATTCAAGGCATTTATATAAGCCTTGGCAGAAGCAGTGATGATATCGGTATCCGCCCCGTGTCCGCTGACCGAGATATCGTCTTCTTCAAGTGAGCATACAACTTCACCGAGGGCGTCTGTTCCGCCTGTTATGGCTTTTACCTCGTATTTGAGGAGTTTGCTCTTTGTGTCTGTTATTGAGGTGATGGCCTTGAATATTGCGTCAACAGGGCCGTCCCCGTCCGCTGTTTGCTCAACGGGCTTGCCGTTAACATTTATCTTGAGCGTGGCAGAAGGTTTTGTGTCAGTGCCTGATGATACATTCATGCTCACAAGGCTGTATATTTCAGGTACGGTTGTGACCTCAGACGTTGCCAGGGTCTCAAGGTCTTCATCAAAGATATCTTTTTTCTGGTCAGCGAGTTTTTTGAAACGCGCAAAAGCGTTGTTTGTCTCATCATCATTTAATGTATAACCGAGTTCCCCGAGTCTGGTCCTGAAGGCATTTCTTCCGGAGTGTTTTCCGAGGACTAACTTTGTTTTGCGAAGTCCTATTGACTCGGGTGTTATGATCTCATATGTTGTTTTTTCCTTTAACAGTCCGTCCTGGTGTATGCCGGATTCGTGAGCAAACGCGTTTGCGCCCACGATCGCCTTGTTGGGCTGTACGGACATGCCTGTTATTGTTGTAACAAGCCTGCTTGAACGCATTATCTCTTCGGTCACGATATTTGTTTCAGCCTTGAAGAAATCGCGCCTTGTCTTGATCGCCATTACAGCCTCTTCCATTGAGCAGTTACCCGCGCGTTCACCAATGCCGTTTATTGTGCATTCGATCTGGCCCGCTCCGTTCAATATAGCGGCAAGTGAATTGGAGGTCGCAAGGCCGAGGTCATTATGGCAATGCACTGCTATTACGGCATTATTAATATTTGCTGTTCTGTCGCGCAGTTCTTTTATCATGGCCCCGAATTCGCTTGGTATGCTGTATCCGACCGTGTCGGGTATATTTACTGTGAGCGCTCCTGCCTCTATTACGGCGGCAACGACCTCGCAGAGATAATCCATGTCTGTGCGTGTCGCGTCCATTGGAGAGAACTCAACATCATCAACATAGCTCTTTGCGAGCTTTACCATATCAACGGACCGTTTCAATGCTTCATCCCTGCTTATACGGTACTGGTGCTCCAGGTGAATGTCCGATGTTGAGTGGAAGGTATGTATCCTCCTGTTCGGTGTGTCTTTCAGCGCCTCCCATGCCCGTTTTATGTCTTCTTCCTTTGCACGGGCAAGGCTGCATATGACAGGGCCTTCCACTTCGCCGCCGATGGTTTTGATGGCCTCGAAATCACCGGGAGAGGATATGGCAAATCCTGCTTCTATAATGTCTACCCCGAGACGCGCAAGCTGTTTTGCGACCTGGAGCTTTTCTCCTGTGTTCATGGATGCCCCGGGTGACTGCTCTCCGTCTCTGAGTGTTGTATCAAATATCTTTATCGTTCTCATCAGATAATGTCCTTAAGACTTCTTTTTTTATACAGCAGATATGTACCTTCCACAATCCCCCATGTCACATAGGTGATCGCGAAAATGAACAGTACTATTTCAGGATACATAATTATAAGAACAAATGCCACTACAATTACAAACAACAGCCAGAAGGGCTTTCTATTTTTTGAATCCAGCTCTTTAAGGCCGTGGAATTTCAGCATGCTTACCATAAGAAGAGCAAGCAGGAACGGCAGGAAAACTATCAGTTTATTCTCTTCAACTGTGGGCCCCCATAATTCCGTATAAAATAAGACAAGTGATGCTATAACGGTCCCCGCTCCAGGGATCGGGAGGCCTGTGAATGCCTTGCTTTCTGCTGTGACCATCTGGACATTATATCTGGCAAGCCTCAATGCACCGCAGCTGACAAAAAGGAATGTTACTCCCCAGCCGATGCGGCCGAAAGGCTGTAATGCCCAGCTGTAAATAAGTACCGCCGGCGCCACTCCGAAGGCAATGAGGTCTGAAAGGGAATCAAGTTCGACCCCGAATTTGGTTGTGCTGTTTGTCATTCTTGCGACCCAGCCGTCGAGTCCGTCAAAGATATTGGCGATGATTATGCCCCATGCGGCATGGACATAAGCCCCTTTTAAGGTAGAAAGGATGGCGTAGAATCCGCAGAACAATCCACAGAGAGTTAATGTGTTAGGTAAGATGTATATGCCTTTTCTCATATTGTACCTGTATGGGCATATTGCAGTATGCCCGTCTGAATTAAGGGCTGAAAGAGCATGTAAAAATGCCCCTACGGATTTCTGACAGCCAGTACTGTTTCCCCTGCTGTCACCTTATCCTTTAATTTAACCTTTACCTCTGAATCCAGAGGAAGGAACAGGTCAACTCTTGAACTGAACTTGATGACCCCGTATCGTGCTCCCTGCACAACTTTGTCGCCGGGCTTTACACGGCAGACCGCGCGCCTTGCAACTGTTCCGGCTATCTGTTTTACAACAACAGGCCCGTGACCTTCAGACTCGAGCAGCATGGTGATGTGTTCATTGAGCATTGATGCATCGTCCTTAAAGGCCTTATGGAACTTTCCGGCATAATGCTTAACGCTCTTTACCGTCCCATTGCACGGCACTCTGTTAACATGCACATTCAGCGGTGACATGAAGATGCTGATCTTCAGCATCTTCATGTTGAGTGTTTCATTTTCCATAAGCTCGGAAATATATATTACTTCGCCGTCTGCCGGTGCAATAAAAGCATTTTCATCATGCACTGTGTTTCTGTCAGGGTCCCTGAAAAAGTAGAGCATGAACAGTGTCAGTATCAGCGCCGCAACTGTCATCCATGCTGACCCGAATATCAGAGAGAGCAGGGTGAGCGCTGCAAAAAATGCAATGAACGGATATCCTTCTTTGGCAAACTGTAACATTATCTGTTAAGACTCTGGTCTTCAGTTATGATCATGCTTTGGACTTGTCGACCAGTTTGCCTTTTTTAAGCCACGGCATCATAGCTCTGAGCTTTCCGCCAACTTCCTCTATTGAATGGGCAGCGCCTTTATTGGTCAGCGCGTTGAACATGGGTTTGTTCACCTTACATTCAAGCAGCCAGTCTCTTGCGAATTCCCCAGACTGGATCTCGCCCAGGATCTTTTTCATCTCTTTTTTGGTATCTTCAGTCACAATACGAGGTCCCCTTGTCAGGTCACCGTACTGCGCGGTGTTGCTGATAGAGTAACGCATGTTGGATATGCCGCCTTCATAAAGAAGGTCAACGATCAGCTTGACTTCATGCAGACATTCGAAGTAAGCCATTTCAGGCGCGTAGCCGGCTTCAGTAAGTGTTTCATACCCTGCTGTTATGAGAGAGGTCAGCCCTCCGCATAATACGACCTGCTCACCGAAGAGATCGGTTTCTGTCTCTTCTTTGAAAGTTGTTTCAATTATTCCTGCCCTGCCGCCGCCGATGCCTGATGCGTATGAAAGCGCAACTTCCTTCGCGTCCTTTGAAGGAGACTGATGCATTGCCAGAAGACATGGCACTGCTCCGCCTTTTACATATTCAGAACGTACAAGATGTCCGGGGCCTTTGGGTGCCACCATGAATACATTAACGTCAGCAGGAGCCACTATCTGGTTGAAATGGATATTGAATCCGTGCGCGAAACCAAGGTAAGCTCCCTTTTTAATGTTAGGTGCAATTTCATTTTTATAAACGTCACCCTGGTCCTCATCAGGGAGAAGTATCATGATTAAGTCAGATTGTTTTGTTGCTTCAGCAGGCACTGCCACCTTGAATCCCGCCTTTTTTGCCTTATCGAAACTTCCGCCTTTTCTGACACCGATCATTACATCGATCCCGCTGTCCTTAAGGTTGTTGGCATGCGCGTGTCCCTGGCTGCCGTAACCCATGATACATACGGTCTTGCCTTTTAAGTTGTCTTTCTTGATATCTTTATCGTAATAGATTTTCATTGCTGCGTATTCCTCCCTTTACTTTGTAAATTCCAAAATACAAGCACCAAATTTCAAATAAATACCAAGTACCAAATTTTAAGGTTTGGAGTTTTGGTCATTGTAATTTGGAGATTATTTGGGATTTGTTATTTATTATTTGGTCTTCTTTATTCCTTCTCTCGCTATGGCTATTGTGCCGGTACGAACGAACTCTGTTATTCCAAACGGTCTTATAAGCTCAATGAATGCCGCTATCTTTTTCGCATCTCCTGTTGTCTCAACAGTGAATGTTGCTGCCCCTGAATCGATTACCCTGCCCCTGAATATCTCGCAAAGCTTCAGGAATTCGGCCTTGTCATTCTTTTTCGGAGCTACTTTGATCAGGACCATTTCACGTTCAACATGGTCGACTTCCATATAGTCTATTACTTTTATTACATCGATCAGTTTGTTGAGCTGTTTGATTATCTGCTCAATGATCTGATCATCTCCGATAGTGACAATTGTCATGAGAGAGGCTGAAGTGTCAATGGTCTCTGCCACAGACAGACTTTCAATGTTAAAGCCCCTTCCGCTGAAAAGACCGGATACCCTCGAGAGGACCCCGAACTTATTTTCCACGAGTACTGATATTGTATGCCGCATAATTCTCCTTTTAAAAGGCGGCCCTGACTGTTTGAACTGCCGGGCCGTTTAAACGATAGCTTATTTATTAATCATCAAAGATCATTTCATCAATTGAAGCGCCAGCCGGGACCATCGGGAATACTTTTTCCTTCCAGTCAACAACAAAGTCCATGAATACCGGTCTGTCCTTGATCTTCAGAGCTTCCTTTAAAACAGGAACGACCTCATCCGGTGTAGTTGCCCGCAGGCCGACCGCTCCGTATGCCTCAGCTACCTTTACAAAGTCAGGTATTGAGCCGAGTATGGTATTGGCGTAGCGTTCCTTGAAGAAAAGCTCCTGCCACTGTCTGACCATTCCGAGCACTCCGTTATTAAGGATAGCCACTTTTACAGGTAGTTTATTTATAACCGCGGTCGCAAGTTCCTGAATGTTCATCTGGATGCTTCCGTCACCGGCGATATCAAAGACGAGCTTGTCCGGGTTCGCAAACTGCGCTCCTATTGCAGCGGGGAAACCGAATCCCATTGTGCCGAGGCCGCCTGATGAGATGAACTGTCTCGGCTGTTTGTATTTATAGAACTGAGCGGCCCACATCTGGTTCTGCCCCACCTCTGTGCATATGATGGCGTCACCCTTTGAGACCTCATATATCTTCTCTACCACAAACTCCGGCTTGATCACCTTCTTGTCGAACTTATATGTGAGAGGCCTCTCTTTTTTCCAGTCGCTTATCTGTTTGTGCCATGATGCCTTTGCCGGGGCTGTTTCTTTTTTCATGTACTTGTTCAGGTCTTTGAGCACGTTTTTGACATCTCCGACGATCGGAAGGTCCACACGCACATTTTTCCGTATGGAGGTCGGGTCAATGTCTATCTGTATTATCTTGGCATTCGGTGCAAAGCCGCTTGTCTTGCCCGTGACCCTGTCCTCAAACCTGACGCCTATGCCGATCAGAAGGTCCGCATCCTGCACAGCCTTGTTCGCATAATATGTCCCGTGCATGCCGAGCATTCCCAGAGAATTCTTGTCTTCACCCGGAAAGCATCCGAGTCCCATAAGTGTCATGGTGACCGGGGCCTTTGCTGCTGCCGCAAGTTCCTGTAATTCCTTTGATGCTTCTGACAATATTACTCCGCCGCCTGCCATGATCACAGGTTTTTTGGCCTTTGTAATCATCTCCGCCGCCTGTTTTATCATGTATGTATTGCCCTGAACAGTCGGGTTGTAGCTTCTGAGCTGTACGTCCTCCGGTATCTTGTACTCTCCCATGCCTGCTGTTACGTCTTTCGGAAGGTCAATAAGTACGGGGCCGGGTCTGCCGGTCGAGGCTATATGGAATGCCTCCTTGATGGTCTGTGCCAGGTCCTTTATGTCCTTTACAAGATAGTTATGTTTGGTACAGGGCCTTGTCATCCCGACTATGTCCGCTTCCTGGAACGCGTCATTGCCGATGAGCATTGTGGGCACCTGTCCTGAGAATACAACAAGCGGTATAGAGTCCATTGCAGCGTTCGCAATGCCTGTAACTGTATTGGTGGCTCCGGGTCCTGATGTTACCAACGCAACACCGACCTTGCCGCTTGACCTTGCATAGCCGTCAGCTGAATGGACTGCGCCCTGTTCATGCCTTGTCAAGATCATTTCCAGGCCTTTTTCATCATAAAGGGCATCAAAAATATTCAGTACCACTCCGCCGGGATATCCGAATATATGTTTTACACCCTCTTTTTTCAGACAGTCTATTAATATTTTAGCGCCGCTTACTTTCATATCATCTCCAACTTTTTAGTTTTACCATGCACCACGTTGGGTACAAGATTATGTTTTCATTACAGCGCCTGTGCTTGCAGAGGTGACCAGCTTTGCGTATCTTGCAAGCCAGCCTTTTCGTATCTTGGGCATGGGCGCTTTAAGTGTTTTGAATCTTTCATTTATCTCTTCATCTGATACAAGAAGTTCGAGCTTCCTGTTAGTTATATCCAGATTGATCATATCACCATCTTTAATGATGGCTATCGGTCCGCCTTCCATTGCTTCCGGGGAGACATGTCCTATGCACGGGCCGCGTGTTCCGCCGGAGAACCTGCCGTCTGTTATCAGTGCGACAGAGTCGCCGAGGCCCATGCCTGATATAGCGGCTGTGGGGCTCAGCATTTCTCTCATTCCGGGTCCGCCTTTGGGCCCTTCATACCGGATGACCACGACGTCACCGGCCTTTATCTGTTCTGACATAATGGCCTTCATGGCATCTTCTTCAGAATTGAAGACCTTTGCCCTGCCTTTGAACTTTATCATCTTTTTGCTGACAGCGGTCTGCTTGACCACTGCACCGTCAGGGGCTATATTGCCTTTCAGTACAGCTATGCCGCCCTCTTTGTGATGGGCCTTTTTGAGCGGCCTTATGACAACCTGGTCTATTATCTCAGCGTCGTCTGCTATGGCATGTGTCTTTTTGCCGGACACGGTAATTACATTATTCAGTTCGTCTTTGAACCTTTTCATGACAGCGGGAATTCCCCCTGCATAATGAAGGTCTTCCATGTAGTGGGCGCCTCCCGGCAGCATATCGCATACATGAGGTGTCTTTTTGCTTATCCTGTCAAACAGTTCAAGCGGCAGTTTGATCTCTGCTTCGTGCGCGATGGCAGGAATATGCAGCACTGTATTTGTGGAGCCTCCAAGCGCCATGTCCATGAGGATCGCGTTTTCAAATGCCTTCAGCGTCAATATCTTGGACGGTGTGACCTTCTTTTTTACCAGTTCCACTATTCTCGCGCCGCTCTCAAATGCGATCCTTCTCTTTTCAGCGGATACAGCAAGGGCAGTCGCGCATCCGGGCAGGCTCATGCCCAATGTCTCTGTTACGCACGCCATTGTATTTGCAGTGTACATGCCCTGGCAGGAACCGCTTCCCGGGCAGGCGCACATCTCTATTTCAGAAAGCTGATCATTGGTAAGAAGGCCTTTTTTGAATTTGCCGATGGCCTCAAATGAATCATTCACAAATGAAAGCCTTTTGCCCCTCAGGTTTCCTGACATCATGGGCCCGGCTGTAACAACTATAGAAGGTATATTCACCCGTGCGGCCGCCATGAGCATGCCGGGGGTTATCTTGTCGCAGTTGGTAAGCAGTACAAGCCCGTCAAGCTGATGCGCTTCGGCAACGGATTCAACCATATCAGCGATAAGTTCTCTTGAAGCAAGGCTGTAATGCATTCCCCTGTGGCCCATTGCGATGCCGTCGCAAATGCCGGGGATACCGAAAAAGAACGGGTACCCTCCGCCTGTATGCACGCCTTTTTCGATAAATCGTTCAAGGTCACGCATGCCTGAATGTCCGGGGATGAGATCTGTAAAGCTTGTTGCAACACCTATAAAAGGCTTTTTCATTTCGGTGCGGGGGATGCCTGTGGCGTACAGCAATGCCCTGTGCGGCAGTCTTTCGAGTCCTTTTTTTATTGCATCACTTTTCATTAGATATATTAATTCAGTACAGAAAACAGAAGAATGTATCTCTTACTCTTTGCTGTTGAAAACCTTTTCGTTAATTTATTTGTTGTCCCTGATAATTTCCGCCATGCGGTCCTTGCCCTGAAGTTTCTGCTTTTGGAGACGTTTTTTCTCTATCTCATTTTCGGGTGTAAGATGCTTGTTCTTTTGAAGAGTATCGAGTGCATTTTCAAGCTCTTTGTGCTCCTGTTCAAGCTTTCTGTACTCATCATTTTCATTCAGCAGCTTTTCGATCAAATCTGTGTCATTCATAGTGCACCCCCATTTATTAATAATGTGAAAAATTACCATATTTTACGGAAAAATACAAGGTTGATGCTTTGACAAAAGCTATATATTCAACTAACATAAAAATTGACCTCAGATTTCCGTTTTACCGCTGTATTTGACATATATTATATACAAAGGACAAAAACTATGCTTATTGACACACATTGCCATATTGAGATGTCCCAGTTTGATGCTGATCGTGATGAAGTTCTCAAGAGGGCTGATGAGGCGGACATTAAATATTTCATAAATCCCGGCTCTGACAGGGAGGGAAATGTAAAAAACCTCGAATTGTCAGCCAATTATCCCCGGATATACTCAGCAGTCGGCATCCATCCCCATGACGCAAAGACGCTCGATGATGCATTGTTTAATGAACTGAAGGAGTGGGTGGGCAGGGAAAAGGTCGTGGCTGTAGGTGAGATAGGGCTGGATTATCATTACCTGCATTCACCCAAAGGCGTTCAGGTTGATGCCTTCCTGCGCCAGATAGCATTGGCAAAAGAGGTCAAGCTCCCGATCATTGTGCATAGCAGAGAGGCAAAGAACGATACGCTCCGGATACTGCAAGAGATAGATGATATCACCGGTGTCCTGCACTGTTTTTCAGAGGATGTGGATACTGCTAAAAAGGCGATGGAACTCGGTTTTTATATATCCATTGCAGGGCCGGTCACATTCAAGAATGTAAAACATCTCAGAGAGGTGGTCAAATTCATACCTGACGAATTCCTGCTTATCGAGACAGATGCGCCGTACCTGAGTCCCGTGCCGATGAGGGGCAAGAGGAACGAACCAGCTTTTATGGTTGATACCGCAAAGGTCATTGCGGAACTGAGGGGCATAACCTTATCCGACCTGGCAAGGATTACCACGCATAACGCAAAGCGTCTTTTCGGGATAGGAGAGCCTGTTTCAAAAGGGGAGATAGCTTATAAGATAAGAGATTCTCTCTACCTTAATATCACGAACAAGTGCACAAACAGATGCAGTTTCTGTGTGAAGTTTCGGACCAACTATGTCAAAGGCCATAACCTGAGACTTGAGAGAGACCCGGTCACGCTCAGAATTATTAATGCCATAAAGGACCCCTCCGCGTATAAAGAGATAGTCTTTTGCGGACTTGGGGAACCTCTTATCAGGCTTGATGTGGTAAAGAAGGTGGCAAAATGGATAAAGGATCACGGGGGCAGGGTGAGGGTAAACACCAACGGACAGGGCAGTCTCATACACGGCCGGAACATCATCCCCGAACTCGTAGGCCTTGTTGACAGCTTATCCATAAGCCTTGATGCTGAGAACGAAAAGAAATACGAAACAGTCTGCAAACCCCAGCTAAAGGGCGCTTATCAGGGACTGCTCGCATTCATTAAAGAAGCAAAGGCCAATATCCCTGAAGTGACCATTACAGCTGTAGCTGTCCCGCAGGTTGATGTTGAGAAGTGCAGGGGGATTGCTAAGGAGCTTGGGGTTGGGTTCAGGGTTAGGGAGTTTAATGTTGTGGGGTAGATAGGGGGCATGTTGTGAACGAAAAAAAAACTTCTAAAAAATTGTCTTCTTTGGGAACAATAACCAATCTGCTCGCTGTGGTCACCTGCTATGGCACTCTGGGCGCTGTGGCATTGTTGTCTTTTATCGGGGTCAGTGTTGAGATCAATGAAGGTATGTTAGTGAAACTTATCACCGTATTATTGCTTATCTCTTTGACAGGAATGAGCTATTCATATACACTGCACAGGCATGCCGGTCCCTTGTTGCTAAGTCTTGCAGCAGCGGCCGTACTGTTGTGGGTGTTCTACGGCAGTTATTCCAAACCGCTGGAACTGACGGGTTTCGCAGCACTTGTCATTGCCTCAGCATGGGACTTCCGAGCCAAGAAAAGTGGCTGCAAGCAAAAATGTAAATGTGATGGATAATAATTTTGTTGTTGCCAGGGAGCTGAGGTTGTGTTCAGGGTTAGGGAGAGCGCTTCGTTATAAATTTTGTTATTCTTTGATCCAATTAAAGGCATTGTCAAGATCATCAAAGATCTTAACGATATTTTTAGTTGTTATCTTTTCCCCTTGATCCCAAATATTATTCCATTCAGATCGAGACCGTACAACGATTGCTGATCTGCCATTTCCGATCTTGTTTTCATTTTCTCTGTGGAAGGATCTTATTTTTTCTATATCCTGAATAGTTACATTTTCAAAATTCAAATCCCGATGATCAAATAGAATGTTGCTGTCAGGCTTGTGATCCGGATGGTTCAATATGTCTTTGGCCATGGCGACAAAATCTTCGCCTGTCATGCTGCCATTGGTTTTTATGATGAATGATCTTTCAAAATTTAGATATTTAATTTTGTGGGTCATTTTTTTGGTTGTAACGCGAAACTGAGTGATGCGTGCCCTCAAGCGTAACAACAGGCATAAAGCCGATTTGAAAATGACAAACCTCAATCACGCTCAAAAAACGCCACTCTGGTACGCATTCAACTCCAGTGACTGGTTAGAAACTTTTCATACTCAATCAAATACAATGTCATCTGTGGTCCCTAGAATCTTATCTTTCCCTTTTGAGATCAACGTGAATGTTTTTTTATCGCTAGAGATTTCGTAATGATATGATTGTCCCCATGCATCAGATGACCATCTAGCCCGTATCGGGCTTCCGCTAATTATTGACTGAAGATCTTCAGGATAGTGACTATTTTCTTTTTTATATTTATTTAATGCTCGAATTATATCATTGCCTTCTTCCATCGCTATCCTCGGTTTATTGTATGCATCCGAATACCAATTGAATATACTGAATGAGCCATAAAATAATATGAAAAAGCAGATCGGTATAATCACAAGGAGAAACACAATTCCCCAGATCGCCTCTTTCGCTTCAAATTTTGGGGATTCGCCCCTTTTGTTAAGTCGTACGATATCAATAATACTCCAGACTAATGCTATGGGATAAAGCGGAGTAAGTCCCAATATCAACATTGCTACAGCTCGACCGTTTTTACCGTAGTAAAACTGTCCGAGCCCAGGAAAGATTATCGATAATATTATTCCTATCATTTTATATTTCTCTTGTTTCTAACAATTAATATACGAAGTTCGCCTTTCCCGGTATTTCAATATTTTTGCTGTTATGTAAAAAAATGTAACTCATTGAACTATAACAAATTACACAAATCCATTTGTCCGGTTTGTTCTGTAATACTATGATATACGAAGTTCTTATTTCACGATAGTTCAATATTTTTACAACAATAAAAATGAAAAAGAGTGTTCTGCCTGATGTTTTTGAATTTCTGAGTGATTCCAGCACAGCCCCGAATGAAAGATTATAAAACATTTCCCTCTTAGCATCAAGGGAAATGTTTTATAATCTTTAAATTAAGAATTATGAATTAAGAGAGACGTAACGGCAATTAAGAATTAACAGATAACGGCGGAAGGGCGATTATGAATTTTTGTTTATTATTGTTTTTCTGATGGTTCCTATTATCTTTAGGAGTTCTTCGCAGGCGTTTAGTAGGGGAGTTGTTTGTTGTTCTGCGAAATAGCCGCTGTCTTTTAAGATTCTTATCCAGTAATGTGTTTCTCTGGCTTCTTTGTAGGAAATTGAGATCTTGGCAAGGAAGTCCTTTTCTGACTGCCCGCCTATGGCTTCTTCAACATTCGCACCAATAGACGTCCCGGCCCTCAATAGCTGTTTTGATAAAACAAACTCTTTTTTCTCAGCACAAAGGTACTGATAAGTTTTAACGATCCTCAAAGCAAAATCATAACTCTTATCCCGCAATACATTATTTTTCATTAAGCATCCCGCCGTTCAAATTCTTAATTCTTAATTCATAATTGTCTGTTAAATTCTATCTTTCGCTTTTCTTTTGCCGGTGGTTCCATTAGGTTGTATATGGCTTCAAAGACAACCTTGAATTGTTTGTCATATTTTTTCTCAAGGCTTTTTATCTTGCGGGACAGGGCAGTATTGGTTGTGAGTAGTTTGCGAAGTCCAACAAATGCTCTCATGATTTCAACATTGACCAGTATTGCACGCTCACTGTTCAATACACTCGGACAGCATGGCTATCCCCTGTTCAGTAAATGCAAGAGGTCTTCGTCTTAGGCCCATTATTTCACGATTGGATATCACAATTTGTGATTTCCATTTTTCCATTTCTTCTTTTGATAGTTGGAACATAAAATCATCAGGGAATCGTTTATTATTTCTTCTGACTGCCTGATTTAATGTCCTGGTTTCTACACCGTAAAGTTCTGCCAAGTCCCGATCTATCATCACCTTTTGTTGTCTTAGTAAGAAGATCCTTTGCTGTACTAGTCCCTGATGTATTGTTTTTTTCATACATGTCCCCTTTGCCCCTATGTATTGAATTAATTACTAATCAATCTTGATATGCCAAAATGGAATATCAAGTTTATCTTTGGTCAATCATAAATATCTTTTGTTTGATTATTTCAAGCGGAATGGTTTCGTGCATAAGTGTCCCCCTTTTAAATGTAGAATTGATAAATTAACAACCCTGTCCCCATTAACAGATAAATGAGTATAGCAGTCTGATATTTTCAGTGATACTGTCAGTTTTAACAGATATTAAGTGAGAAAGCGCGGAAGGGTTTTTTGATTCTTAATTCATAATTCATAATTATATAGCTATCGCCTTAATAGACTTCCAATCTTCTGAATTATGCGAAGCCTGCCACAGGTCATAAGTCTGCTGCAGGTTCAGCCAGAGTTCGGGAGTTGTTTTAAATGCTTTGGAAAGTCTGAGCGCCATGTCTGGAGTGATCGCTCCGCGTTCATTAACTATCTTTGATAATGTTTTTCTGGATATACCGAGAGTATCGGCGAGCTTGGAAATAGTTAATGACAGGGGTTCGATATACTGCCTCTTTAATATGCCGCCGGGATGTGTCGGTGGTCTTTTCATAGTCCTCATTTCATTGTTCTCCTAATGATAATCCAAATAATTCACGTTTTCGGCGTTGCCTTCTTTGAAACTGAAAACAACTCTCCAGTTGCCCGTGACCTTTACGGCCCATAGTCCTTTTTTGTTACCCTTAAGCTGATGCAGTCCGGAGCCCGGATAGTTCATGTCTTTAATATCCATTGCCGCATCAAGTCTATCCAGAATGTCGGCAAGTTTCTGAGTATGTTGAGGTTTTATGCCTTTTTTAGTGCCGTCATAAAAGAAATCTTCTATGCCCTTGTGCACAAAACCTTTTATCATCTTTTATTAGTGTAACCCCAGCGGTTACGATTGTCAATGGTTGATTTTAGAATGTTACCATGCCCCCTTCAAATAAAATATTTCAGTATTGAGGATAACATCCTGACATTTTCAGGGATACTGTCAGTATTTACAGTGGGAAAGCGGGATAGTAAAGACAGTAGAGGCAGGAATGGCAGAAGAGGCAGTAACAACAGGAACGGCAGTGGGGCAGTTTATAGTAGGGGCGCCTCTTGTGGGTGCCCTTTCTTCGGATATGCGATATGACATCCAACAACCAGGGCAGGCACAAGACCAGCCCCTACAGGAAGAGGCATTGTGTTTGGTAGAATTTTATTTTGTTGTTTCTATTGCTTTAATAACTTGTTTTACTATTTTGGGATGTAATGTTCTGCCGGAGTGAAAAGGAATTACAACTCGTTTAGTCCCCTTAATATAAATCCTGTGACTGCCTTTGCTTCTGCTAAATTTGTATCCGTCTTTCAGTAGCATTGATTCAGCATCCTGAGGTGTCAGCTTCGGAAGCTTAGGCAACCTGAACCTCTAAGGTCGTTGTCAGAATCTCCCTGCTCGTTGCCTCTTTGATCTCTTCTGCTGACAATGTTTCTAAATACAATTCGATAGCTTCTTTAATATTAGCCATCACTTCGTCTATTGAATCTCCCTGAGTCTGGCAGCCTTCAAGTTCCGGGCAATAAGCATAATATCCGTGCTCATCTTTTTCTATTACGACACTTACTTTTTGTGACATTTTCAATGCCTCCGTTATTTTTTAATATGATAACAGATAATATCTAATTTGTAATATTTTTTATATGGATATTGCCTATTGTCACAACTTGAAGTCGCATTTTGCGACCTCAAGTTGCTAAGCTCCTGATTTGTGAGTTATTTTATCATTTCGAAATCATGTCTGGCATTGTGTAGGGGCACCTCTTGTGGGTGCCCGGACCTATCATGTCTGTTGAATAAGGATCTGCTTTCTCCATGCCCTGTCACCAAAATCCCTGCTGAAATCCATGAGTTTTTTCTCATGTTTATCTATTCCTTCCAGTAAGAAATTACTTCGTTCTTCAAAAGGAATAAATTCAATTGCCAGGAATTTATATATGACATTGACCTCGGAAAATTCAAGCTGATGTGTTGTTTCATAAGCATCATCCAGATTTTTTACTGGACTGATCAGGTCTTTATTAGCTAAACCATAAACAGTTGTCATGTTGTCCCATAATTGCTTCTCTGTAGGGGATTGAAGCTGTTCCAGGGTCAAGGATTCAAAAATCTCTGTTAACGTATCTGCATGGAGTATTTCGTCCTGTTTCAATCCGTCCCAAAAAGCTGAAACCTCAGGTATATGGGAAAACAGCCTTGAGAACGCGTTATAAATTTCAGCAGCCTTGTTTTCAATTATAATTGCATGCTCAAAAAGCTGTGCTATTGTTTGTTCACTATTTAATTCGATCACTTACTATCCCTTTTTTCGATGTCCATGATGGAGAATTATACCCCATTCAGTTCATCAAAAGCAGGCTGAGGGCCATGACCGCCATTCCTGCAATAAGCCCGAACAGGCTGTCATGTCCTTTGCCGTATGCACGGCTTGTCGGCAGTAGTTCGTCCAGGCTGATATAGACCATAATGCCTGCAACGCCCCCGAACAGCACTCCCATTACCTGGGGTGGAATTGCCCCTGTCTCACCTCCCATAAAGAACCTTATGCCCAGGTATGCGATGACCGCACCTACAGGTTCGGCAAGGCCGCTCAGGAATGAATAGATGAAGGCTTTTTTACGGTTGCCTGTTGCATAGAATATCGGGACGGAAACGCTTATACCCTCCGGTATATTATGAAGCCCGACTGCAATGGCAATTGCTATACCGAGGGTCGGGTCCTGAAGCGCGGCAAGGAATGTTGCCAGTCCTTCCGGAAAGTTATGTATCGCAATAGCCACCGCTGTGAAGAGCCCCATGCGCATAAGTTTTCTGTTATGGGGTTGGTGGTCATGAATGCTTCTATGCATGCCCTGACCTGCCTGAAGGTTATTGGCAAAATCCGGCAGGGGGGCATCCGGATCGCCAAGCGGGGCGATTTCCTCTTCAGAATGTATCTCGTGGGGATTTTCAGCTGATGGAATAAGGTTGTCAATAAGCCCGATAAGGAGGATGCCGCCGAAGAACGACAGGACATTTACCCATTGCCCCATATTATCGCCGTATGCATCGATCAGCGCCTTTGAGCCTTTATAGAATATCTCGACAAATGAAACGTAGAGCATGACGCCTGCGGAGAAACCGGTTGATACGGAGAGAAAGCGGTAATTCGTTCTTTTGACGCTGAATGCGATCATGCTTCCGATACCGGTAGCCATGCCTGCAAACAGGGTCAGTCCCAATGCGATCCCGATATTGTTCATGGTCCTGTTTTATATAGTACATAAAGGGGGGTGAACATACTATCTCTTCCACCCATCATTGAAAAAGAAATCCATTATTATTTCCATCCGGTATTGTCGCACGCCGACTAAGCTGTCCATAAAAGGGTGTGCGAAATTTCTTCCTGCGATAGTGACAGCGCCCCGTAGTTTTGCTTCCTCACGGAGTTCTGTTGTCATTTCAGGGCCGAGTACCTGGTCGACATCGCCCGTGATCACGAGAAGGTTATGTGAATCGTCCGGAAGGTGTTTTACAGGGTCGATCCTTTCGGGACATCCATGCGGGGAGAACCGGCTCGGGCTGCTATCGATAACAGCGGCATCAAACTCCACTCCGGAACCGACCACGTTCATCATCACTGCACCTCCCAACGATGTCCCGTAAAGGAATTTACGGTCATACATAGTGTTCAGGTGGGCGGCTATTTCCTTGTAATCTTCGATGATCGCATTTATCCTTCTTTTCCCCTCGGAATTTCCGTACCCCCTGTAGTCATAGATATAGACATCATAATTATGTGCCGCAAACTTTTCGAGGTCTCGAATGATACGGTCAGCCAGCATTGCATTGCCGAGGGCCATCAGGACATACCCTTTGGGTTTTACTTTTTCTTCTGATTCATTGTGGGACAGGTATTTATAACCGGACAACTTCCTGTTGTCCGATGTCATGAACTCTGTCGGGACTATATTTGGAATACCTTCGAGCCGTGAAGGGTCGGGGTCAGGGGCCGCCGAACTCCACACCCAGAAAAGGAAGCGCTCCTTAATAAAACCGCAGATGGTCGATTCCCGCTCTATTGCATCTGCATTGACTGCAGATAAGATGATAAGCGTGATCGCCAGGATTATTTCTTTGTAATTCATTTTTTCATCCTTGTATTTTGAAAGTATATCCCGTCTGTTGTGTGATGGCAAGGAAAAAGCAGGGCTGAAGCGCGGAAGAATAAAGAAGGGATAGTGGTGAGAGGTTTGGGGCGAGGGACGAGGAAAATGGTGGAAGCGTGAAAGAGCGTAAGCTCGGAAGCGTGAAAGTCAGTAAGTTGGGAGGAACTGAAGGATTATTGTATGAGTACATTGCAATGTGCCCAAGGGTCAGAGGTAATAGATTTTCATGATTCGTAATTAATAATTAGTAATCAATCTTCTCAAGAAATAACCCGCGGGCAGGGGCGGTCTGTCCAGCGTTCTTTCTGTCTTTTGAATCAAGGATCTCTTTCATATTTTCGGGCGGGTATTGCTCTTTGCCGATCTTGACGAGTGTGCCGACGATGATCCTTACCATGTGGCGCAGGAAGGCACTGCCCTCGATGGTGATCTTTATGACAGGGGTGTTCAGTGTGAAGGTTACGAACTCTACAGGGGCAGGATCGGATATTATGATATTGTGCAGTTCCCTGACAGCGTGGCTGGCTCCGCATCCCGAGGCCCGGAAGCTTGAGAAGTCATGTTTGCCGATGAGATATTGAGCGGCCTTTCTCATTGCGTCAATGTTCAGTTTGCGGTTCATCTCCCATGAATATCTTTTGAGAAAAACAGTGTTCGTTCTATCGGTTGCGATGATATAGGCGTATGTCTTATGCTTTGCCCTGTAGCGCGGATTGAAATCCGCAGGGCATTCTTCGCTTTTTATTACACGGATGTCCTGCGGGAGGTTAGTATTCAGGGCCTGTTTGAAATTATCAGCGGTTATTAGTGAATCTGTATCGAATACGGCGGTCTGTTCAAAGGCATGGACTCCCGAGTCCGTCCGTCCCGCGCAAAGCACCTTTATCTCTGTTCGGGTTACAGAAGCGATCGCCTTTTCAACAAGCTCCTGGATGCTGACAGCGTTTTCCTGGATCTGCCATCCGGCATAAGCAGTACCGTCATACTGAAGGATCAACTTGATACGTTTCATATACTCATATCGAGGTTGAACCTCGATATCATAGAAGGTTTACGGCTTTTCTTACCTGTTCCATGGAGGCTGAGGCTATTTTCCGTGCTTTTTCAGAACCTGTTTTGATTATGTCTTCGAGCAGGTCGGGTTTGCCTTCGAGTTCTGCCTGTCGTTCCCACATCGGCTCCAGCACTTTGAACATGTTCTTGAGCAGGACAAGCTTGCAGTCCATACAGCCGATGCCTGCGGTGCGGCATCCTTCCGCCATTTCGTCCTGTTCTTCTTTTGTTGAGAATATCTTATGAAGTTCGAATACCGGTGAAAGCTCGGGGTCTCCGGGGTCAGTGCGTCTTACTCTATGCGTGTCGGTGGTCATTGTCTTTATTTTTTTCTCTACCACTTCGCGCGTGTCAGACAGGAATACACAGTTGCCGTAGGTCTTGCTCATCTTTCTGCCGTCAATGCCGGGCACTTTCGGGAACTGTGTTAACAGCCCTTCAGGCTCTGGAAAAATATCGCCATAGAAATTATTGAAACGTCTGCATATCTCCCTTGTCAGTTCAAGGTGCGGCATCTGGTCAACGCCCACAGGCACTAAATTGGCCTTGTAGAGCATGATGTCCGCTGACTGCAGCAGGGGATACCCGAGGAATCCGTATGTGTTGAGGTCCTTGTCCTTTACCTCGGTCTGTTTTTCTTTAAAGCTTGGTACACGTTCGAGCCATCCCAGAGGCGTGACCATCGAGAGCAGTACATGTAGTTCCGCATGTTCGGGTACCCGTGACTGGGCGAATATGGTCGCTTTTTCAGGGTCAAGGCCGGTGGCAAGGCAGTTGACCAGGACATCTTTTACATATTCTTTCAGCTGTGAGGTGTCCGCGTACTGGGACGTAAGCGCGTGCCAGTCAGCAATAAAATAGTAGCATTCGTATTCATCCTGGAGCCTTACCCAGTTCTGCAAGGCTCCCACCAGGTTTCCGATATGTAGACGGCCACTTGGCTGTATGCCGCTCAGGACTCTTTTTTTAGACATAGTAAAACTCCTTTTAGAGCATCATTGCTATCAATGTCAAAAGCAGTGACATTAATGGATAAATGAATATTTTAGCGATGCCTGACATTATCAGTACTATTACTATTATCATGCCGTACGGCTCGATTTTACTGTAGGTATTCGCCTGCTTGTGCGGCAGGAGGCCTACGAGCACACGGCCTCCGTCAAGCGGGGGCACCGGTATCATATTGAATACCGCGAGCACGATGTTCCATTTGATGCTCTGCATCAGCATAAGAGAAAGCGGTGTTGAGATAGTGCTGCCCATGAAGCCGGATGCGGGGAGAACAAATAATTTCAATATAAGCATGCTTATTATCGCCAGTGCGATATTGCTCAGTGGTCCTGCTGCGGCTGAAATAGCCATGTCTCTTTTAGGGTTATTGAAGTTGTGCGGATTGATAGGGACCGGTTTTGCGTATCCGAACACGAACTGTCCGCCTGACAGCACGATCATCATTATCGGCATTATTATCGTGCCCACAGGGTCT
>CBFDEG010000047.1:0-19282 GCA_965603765.1 uncultured bacterium
ACCGTTCCGCTCCAGAGTATGGTCACAACAACACTTTTGGCCTGTGCCCATACCTGCGCGCCTACGCTGACATCAATGCCTGAGCCTCCCATGAATTCAGCGGCACACAGACCGGTAAGCAATGCACCGGCAATGCCCCCCACTCCATGAACACCGAACACATCAAGGCTGTCATCATATCCAAATGCCCGCTTCATGGATGTAGCGGTAAAATAGCAGAGACCTCCGGACAGCGTACCGATAAGAAGAGCGCCCATGGGTCCGGCTGTTCCTGATGCAGGTGTGATGGCAACAAGCCCTGCCACAGCCCCGGTAGCGATACCCACAGCTGTCGGCTTACCCGAACGCACCCATTCGAACACTGTCCAGCTCAATGCACCCATGGCTGTAGCGATATGAGTAACAAGCATGGCCATTCCGGCTGTGCCGTCAGCAGCAAGCTGACTTCCTGCGTTAAACCCGAACCAGCCCACCCAGAGCATGCCCGTACCGATCAATGTAAACGGAACATTATGCGGAAGCATTGCTGTTTCACCATACCCGCTGCGTTTTCCGACCATGATACAGGCAACGAGACCGGCAATTCCGGCATTTATATGCACGACCGTACCGCCGGCAAAATCGAGGACGCCCCAGTTATCAAAAAGAGCGCCCGGCCCTCCCCATGCCATGTGGCAAAGGGGGAGGTATGAGAACGTAAACCATATTGCGACAAAAAGCATTATTGCACTGAACTTCATCCTCTCGGCAAATGCGCCCACCATAAGCGCCGGGGTTATGATCGCAAAGGTCATCTGAAAAACAACAAAGACCGTTTCAGGTATCGTGCCGGACACGCTTTCAATGCTGATACCGGAGAGAAAGAACTTTCCGATGCCGCCAAAAAATGAATGCAGATTAACAACACCTTCCACCATCCCGGTATTATCAAATGCGATGCTGTAGCCGTATATCACCCACAAAACCGTCATCAGACATGTTATGGCAAAGCACTGGACAAATATAGAAAGCACATTTTTCTTTCTTACAAGACCTGCATAAAAGAGCGAGAGTCCCGGAATGGTCATAAACAGCACAAGCGCAGTTGCAACGATCATCCAGGCGGTATCCCCGCTGTTGATCACGGTTTTATCCTGCGCAAACAGCGCGGCGGGCATCAGCACAATAATAAAAACAATAACCTGAAAAAACTTTTTAAGATCCATATAATTCCTTTCACTTTTCACTGATGTGCCGAAGGACATCGTTAGTCAATACAGATAAAGCGAAATCCATGCCATACGGCAACTCTCTGAATTTGAAAGGAAAATAGCCTTGACAATAGCTACAAAATTGTCATAATGACAATTTTGTAGCATACAATTTTGTGGTATCAGACATTTAAAAAGGGGCCCCTGCATCACAGGGGCCCTTATCACTATAACGCCTCTTCGCCTCGCTCTCCTGTCCTTATCCTGATAACATCCTGAAGGTCATAGACAAATATCTTTCCGTCGCCTATCTCGCCGGTCTTTGCGCTGTCCTGAATGACCTGCAGGACCTCATCCACTTTTTCATCAACCAGTGCAACGCCTATCTTTACCTTAGGCAGGAACTTCACCTCATACTCCACGCCTCTATAGACCTCCATGTGACCCTTCTGCCGTCCAAAACCCTTTACCTCTGTGACCGTCATTCCCTGAACGCCTATTTTGTTAAGTGCATCCCGCACTTCATCAAGCTTGAAATGTTTGATAATGGCTTCTATTTTTTTCATCACACTCTCCTTTATTATTAATGCAGAGGAGAGACCGTTTCAAAGGCTGTCCCTCCTCTGCAGAACTTTGTGTTAAACGCTCATTCCTTTTGCTTCAGTCTGTACCTGAAAGTCAGGATATGCCTCAAGTCCGTGTTCACCGACATCCAGACCTGCCATCTCTTCTTCAGCAGTTGTCCTGAGCCCGATGGTCGCATCGATCACCTTAAACAGTATAAATGCTGTCGGAAATACCCAGAAGAATGCAGCGCCTATACCAAGAAGCTGAACACCAATGATCTTCATTGATGCCCCGTCAATATTGAACAGTCCTGCAGCAAGAGTACCCCATGCACCGCATACACCATGCACTGATATTGCGCCTACAGGATCATCGATCTTGAGGGTCTGGTCAATGAATACAACTGAGATCACAACAATAATTCCGGCAATGAACCCGATAGCAATTGCGCTTCCGGGAAGCACATTTGCACAGCCGGCTGTTATACCTACCAATCCTGCAAGAGCGCCATTAAGTGACATGGTTGCATCAGGCTTTTTAAACTTCATCCATGAAAAGACCATTGCACCAAATGCACCCGCACATGCTGCCAGCGTTGTGTTCACCGCAATAAGCGCTGTGTCCGTACTCGCAGCAGTTGTGCTTCCAACATTAAATCCGTACCATCCGAACCAGAGTATGAACACTCCGAGCGCTCCAAGGGTCAGACTGTGACCGGGCATCGCCTTTGCCTTACCGTCAACATACTTGCCGAGCCTGGGGCCTATAACTATCGCGCCTGCAAGTGCTGCCCAGCCGCCTACAGAGTGAACGACTGTCGAGCCTGCAAAATCTATAAAGCCCATGCCTTCGAGCCAGCCGGAACCTTTATAAAGACTGCCCCATGCCCATGAACCGAATATTGGGTAGATCAATGCGCTTATCACAGCAGAATAAAGAAGGTAAGAGATGAACTTAGTCCTCTCTGCCATTGCCCCTGATACAATTGTTGCCGCGGTTGCCGCGAACACGACCTGGAACATCCAGAACGCCAATGTCCAGGGGTCCTTATCAGCTGCATAATCACTCAGGAAAAATCCCGTAGTTCCGAACCAGCCTGTCTTAGAGACACCGAACATGAGCGCGAACCCTACTGCCCAGTAGGCAACTGCTCCAATTGACATGTCCATAAGGTTTTTCATAATAATGTTCACAGCGTTCTTGGCCCTTGTGAAGCCTGCTTCGACCATTGCAAAACCGGCCTGCATAAAGAACACCATAAATGCAGCTAACAGTGTCCAGATAAAATCCACGTTTGTCTGTACCCCTGCAATGGCCTCAGCATTGCCTGCAACTGTCAGGGCTGCCTCTTCAGCAAAAACCATTAAAGGCATTGCCAAAACTAAAACTGCTATTGTTAGTAATATCCATCTTTTCATTTTTCTAATCTCCTCTCGTTTAATATATTTAAGTTACGATCCCATACAACCGTTGCTTTTGTTTCACTTTCAGGGCACCTCCTTTTTAATACCGTATTTTTTAATTTTGTATCCGATCATACGCTCGGTTATCCCGACATTCCTCGCGGCCTGGGCCTTGACCCATCCGCACTCCTCAAGCGCCTTTATGATCGCCTGCTTTTCAAAGATCTCTATTTTCCGTTTCAGTGAGTTCATGATATATACAGCCTGTATTGCTAGAACCATGCCACTTTGTAACTCATTAAATTTAAAGGATTAAGACCCTATACATATCTACATTATTGTAGCTTTTCCTACAATTGGGTCTGACAATAATGTTGCATTAGCGGGGAAGCGGGGCAACAACGACAGCAAAAATAGTAACGGCAGTAAAGGCAGTCAGATAGAAAAAGAAGTGCAGGCACAGGAATACAAGCAAGACATTGAAGACTTAATAATTGGTAATTGCCGTATTAACCTGAGCAGACAGGGCAGTTGATGTCTTTGTGGATAGAGAGTTTTTTGAAATTCATATTGACCGTATCAAAGGAGAGCATTTTATTTTGAAGGGGCTCCCTGTATCCTGTAAGGATCTTTATTGCCTCTATGCTCATTAAAGCGCCGAGCATGCCGGAGACAGCGCCGAGGACCGGAAAGCCGAGTTCCTCCCAATCAGGATCGTCACCGGGGAACACACAATGAAGACATGGGGTAACATCGGGGATAACATTAAACAGATACCCTTCCATCCCGTTCATTGCGGCCTCGACCATGGGAACCTTATTTTCAATACAGGCAGCATTAAGCACCCGGCGCTCTTTATAGTTCGGTCTTGCCGATAGAGTGACATTTGCGCCTTCAAGAAAACCAAACATATTCTGCCCTGTCATTCTTTCATCATATATCTCAACAGCAACATCAGGGTTTATCTCAGCCAAAGTGCTCTTTGCCTGGATGACCCTGCTCTTTCCTACCCATTCATGTTTCATCAATACCTGCCTGTTCATGTTCGAAAGGGTCAGGTTCCCTGAATGCACAAGCACCAGCCTGCCTATTCCCGCAGCAGCAAGATACAGGGCGGCTGTTCCACCGAGCCCGCCTATTCCTGATACAAGGGCTGTCGAGCTTTTCAGTTTTCCCTGATGTTCTTCCTTGAACCCGTAAAGCATCATCTGCCTTCGATATCTCTCTTTCTCAATATCACTGAGCATTCTATTAAATAGCCCTCCCTGTCACGCCCCTGTTTGCCACATACAGGAAAAAAGCTGAAACAACCGTGAAGAATATAACCATCATGTTAGCCTTTGACCACTGCCCGCTGTTTGCAAGTGAATAGATGGCAAGCGGCATGGTATCCGTCCTCCCCGGGATATTGCCCGCAAGCATCAGTGTTGCGCCGAACTCTCCAAGCGCCCTTGCAAAAGAAAGAACTACCCCTGCAACTATGCCTTTAAAAGACATGGGCAGGAGCATGTTACATATAATGTCCATCTCTGAATGGCCGAATGACCTGGCCGTCTCTATCAATCTTTTATCAACGGATTCAAATGCAGACCTTGCTGTTTTGACCATCAAAGGGAGCGACACAATGAACGAGGCGATAACAGCAGCATACCATGTGAACATAACGCTCCATCCGGTAAGGTCATACACAAACCGGCCGATATAACCATTGCGCCCAAGAAGCAGGACCAGATAATACCCCGTAACAGTGGGCGGCAGCACCAGGGGAAGTGTTACCAGAACATCAAGCAGCGCACGCCCCCTGAATTTTTTCTCAGCAAGCAGGTACGCAATGAACAGCCCTGCGATCATCACAAACACGGTAGCTGTTAATGCTACCTGCAGAGAAAGCCTTAGTGAAAATAACGCAGAACCATCCATATTCATTCACCTTCAGAAATATTAAATCCGTATTTTTTTAAAACATTCTGCCCCTGACCTGACAGCAAAAGAGTAATAAACTCCCTGGAAAGTCTTTCGCATTGAGTTCCTTTAACAATAGTCACTGGATATATAACAGGAGTGTGGCTTTCAGAAAATGCATACTCCACGATCCTTACGTCCCGTGACCTCGCAATAGCATCAGTTGCATAAACAATTCCTGCATCAACCTCTCCCCTTGCCACATAATCAAGCACCTGCCTTACATTTCCTGTGAAGATAAATTTATGCTTCACAGCATCAAAGACCTTTAAATGCTTTAAGGTTTCTTCCGCATATTTTCCGGCGGGCACACCTGAGGGGTCTCCCAATGCCAGCCTTCTCACATCTTCCCCGGCAAGGTCTTTAAATGACCTTACCCTCGCCTCCTCCCCTGCGGGCACTATCAGCACTATACTGTTACCGGCAATTTCTCTTTCCGTTGTCTTGAGCGTAAACCCGCCGTCACTCAGTTCTTTTGAATCCCTGAGCGAGGCAGAAGCAAATACGTCCACGGGCGCGCCGCTAATTATCTGTCTTTTTAATGCGCCCGTGCCCCCGAAATTCATATAGACCGTCACATCATCATGGGTAGACTCGAAAATGTCCCGAATCTCTTCAAACACATCCTTCAGACTTATGGCCGCAGAGATGGTTATGCCTTCACGAGCAAAAGAATACGAAGGCATGACCAACAGCAGTAACAATGCTAATGTCATATATTTTCGCACAACAAAACTAAATGACCTTTTCACAATATTCCTCCCCGATCCTTGCATGCAGGGCCTTCTCCGAAAAACACGGGTGCTTGTCCATGCTGAACCTGACATCCTCTAACCTCATTTCTGTTTCCATTGCAGCCCTCCCCTTTAGATACCATTGGATTATTGTCTTACAGGGTAAGAGCAATAGACATGCCAAAGTACAACGTGTTGATTTTAAAGAAATGAAGGGGAAAGGGGATGCGACAATAAACACACTAATGTACTCAATACCACATTAATGTAGTAGAGCTTGAAGGACAATGCCCTTGCAGAAGATATATGCTAAACTTGGTCATGAAAAATTTTATACAGAAGCTTTCATGGGGGCATATAGTTCTGATATGCCTTACACTCGGGCTCGCGCCTTTTAATCCGCCTCATGTTGTTGAAAAGATAGAGATGCTCATTGACGGACGGCTTGAACGCCTGATCGACTGGATAGACCTGATAATGCACGGTACTCCGTGGCTGCTGCCTTTTATAAAAATAGCAACGGCAGCAAAGACAGAGGACTAGCAACTACAGACCGGAAGTATTTACTTCTACATTCGAAATTGCCTGTCGTAGCGACTCTGCGCGAAGACTCGCTACGAGTTCGACATTCATAATTCGTCGTTAAGGTCTTTACTTACTAACTTACGCACTTTCACGCTTACGCACTTCTAAGCTTTTATGCTTACCAGTGAACCGCCGAGTTCGCTTATCCTGCTGTCTATCTGCTCAAGTGCCCTGCCGATAGTATCATGACTAATATCCGGCAGACTTCCTCCGAATGCAGCCGCTGCATCTTCGAAACCCTTCTGCACAGCGGCCCTCGCCATCTTCAGTCTTTCGAGGTCATTGCCGGCCATCTTGATGGCAAAGTCAAATATCCTCCCTGCGGTCTGCTCCACACCAAAAAAACCATCAGCGCTGACCAGATCCTTAGCCTCTTGCTGACTCAGCTCAGTTACAGGCTTGCCATTATACTCAAACTGCGAAAGGTCTATGCCCTCAGCCTCAGGAAGATTCTTGATGGCTGACTGCGTACCGAAATCAGTCTTTGCCTCGACCCTGATGGACAGGTTCATCTCAATAAGGATCTTATTTACCTGTTGCGTGGACCTGTCAATCGCCTCTTTAGGATCAGAACTTTTCTCTTCCTTCTCGCTCCTGACCGTCTTACGGCCTGGATTAAGATCATTGAGATTAAAATTATTACCTATTCCATTTATAGACATAGCATCCCTCCTTAAGTCATTAATTATATTATCCGGATTACATGTATTACAAGAAAAAAATGGCAACCTCCCCTGCCCCTCTCGCAGCGAGTCTACGCGAAGTCGTAGCGACCCTCATCGGAGACCCGTATCGGAAGTCGCTACGACCTTACTAAGGTGGGGAGATTCAGAGGGGTATTTATTATTTTTCCCGTATGCAATTCCATTGGACGAGACATCGCCTCGCCCCTACATGTTATAATCCCTGAAATATATGAAAACATAAAAAAATACAGAAGGTTACAGATATGAGAGTCTTAAAACATCTTTTTGACAAAAACAAGCAATGGGCAGACAAAATAAAAGAATCTGACCCTGATTTCTTTACAAATCTTTCTTTACAGCAAAGCCCTGAATATTTATGGATCGGATGTTCTGACAGCCGTGTGCCTGCAAATGAGATTGTGGACATGATGCCGGGTGAAATATTTGTCCACCGTAACATTGCCAACCTGGTCATTCATACAGACCTGAACTGTTTATCAGTTATCCAATATGCTGTAGAAGTCTTGAAAGTAAAACACATTATTGTTTGCGGCCATTACGGGTGCAATGGTATCAAGGCAGCCTTCGATAATCAGGAACATGGATTGATCGACAACTGGCTTCGACACATCAAAGACATATACCGTTATCATCAAATAAAAATTGACGAGCTTACCGATGAAAACGAAAAAAACAATTTATTGTGTGAACTCAATGTAATTGAACAGGTCGTAAATATATGCCAGACAACAATTGTTCAGGGCGCATGGAAGTCCGGACAGGAACTGGCAGTTCATGGCTGGATATACGGCATCGAAGACGGAATATTAAAAGACCTGAATGTCTGCACCACAAACCTTGACGAAATATCCCAGATCCACAAGATAAAATAGCCCGTTCAAGATTAAATCAAAATCCCCGCAAAAAAATCGTTTCAGCTTCAAGGTCACAATTTGTGACCTTGATATAAGCACCCCTACCTCCTCAACTCCCCCGGAACCTCCTCCAGCCATCCCAGATCCAGCACCCCCCAAAAGCCAATAAGCACCGCCTCTGCCGTATCGTGCCGAAGCGATGACGGGCGGGGGATGCCTGACCATTTGATTATTTTGCGGGCAAGGTCGTCCGCGTGGTGCTTGGCCTTGAGTCCTGTCTGCTGTTCGCGGGGATAGAGGAGTTTTTCTCGCCACTTCTCGGCATTGATAATTTTATAAGGGAGTTTTCTACGCAGAAGCTCGCGCTCCCAGATGTCGGCGAAAGTACCGCCGCCTTCAAGGAGTATGAATGATATATCGGGAATATCGTTCAGGATAGTATAGACACCGCGCTTGAGCATCGCGGCTGAACCAAAGTTCTTTGAGCGGTACCAGATGAGCCTGCCGTCCTGCCCGTAAAAAGCAAGTCCTGTTTTCAGCCCAATATCAACTGCAAGGAGAGAACCCATAGATCATAATTTTAACATGCAGGGGCATTTCATGGAATACAGCAGGATCAAACGCCTGCTTTTTCTTTCGGTTCTTTAGTGCTCATGATATATTCCAGCAGCTGCTCTTCCGGCAGCAGATCAAGCGCCCTTATGATACCGTCCCGGAGATCTCTCGAAAATTCTATCTTGCCCTCTTTCTTTCTTATACCGGCCTTTCTCAGATTGAGTATCAGTTTTGGTTTAAGATTACTGATTATAAGGGAGATATCTTTTTTCTCGAACAGCTCCATTATCGAACCAACAGCAACACTTGCGGTTGTATCTATCATGGTAACGTCACGCATATCAAGTATTATGACCTCTATATCACCCTCTATGTCTGTCAGGGTCTGGATGGCCTTGTGCGCAGCGCCGAAGAACATCGGGCCGTTAATATCGTATACCGCGACAGATGGGGGCAGGTCATAATGTTCCTTCAGTTCTTCATCAGAAACAAGTTTGAAATGTGTGAGCTCTATTGTCCGTTTAATAAAAAGCATCCCGGCAAGACCAAGGCCTGCAGCGACCGCTACCTCCATATCAAGGAGCACTGTCAGCGAAAAACAGGTAAGCAGAACCGCTATATCGCTTTTCTGGGCCGCCTTTATGATATGCGCGAAATGCTTTACCTCACTCATGTTCCAGGCAACTATTATCAGAAGCGCTGCCATTGAGGCCATTGGGATGAATGCGAGTAGAGGGGCAAGGACCAGTATCGAGAGCAGTATAAAAAGCGAGTGTATGACTGCCGACACCGGGTGCGTACCTCCTGCGCGTATGTTCGCGGCCGTCCTTGCGAGTGCGGCTGTTGCGGGTATCCCGCCAAAAAGGGGGGCCACTATATTTCCAATACCCTGACCTATAAGCTCACGATTCGGTTCTGTTGTCTTACCTGACATACCGTCCGCAACCACAGCGCAGAGTAACGACTCAAGCGCACCGAGCAGGGCTATCGCAAGCGCGGGGCCGGTAAGTTTTTTCAAAAGTTCAAAAGAGATGCCGACAGCCATCCCGGACGCATCCGGAAGTTCCCACGGCCAGGCAAAAGCAGGAAGCACGGGGGGTATACCACTGCCTGTAATATTATCAAGTGTGTAATGAAACCTCGTTCCAATCGTCTCAACTTGAGCCCCAAAGAAATGAGTTGCCGCCCAGGCCGCTCCTCCGCCTATAAGTAAGGCCACAAGATGGCCCGGCACCCGGGACTTAAGCTTCGGCCATAGGATAAGACACAAAAGAGTTAGTGCCGCAACAGCAAGCTCGTCAAACTGCATTGAAGGGAATGCCTTAGCAAGAGTTACAACATTTTCTATATAGTAACCGTCAAGAGCACCTGTTGAGAGCCCGAAAAAGTCCTTTATCTGTATCGTCGCTATGACCATGCCTATCCCTGCTGTAAATCCTACTGTCACAGGATAGGGCACGAACTTGATAAGGCTCCCAAGCCCGGCAAGTCCCATAACTACAAGAATAACGCCTGCCATCATACCGCTTATCAGCAGCCCTCCGAGACCATACTGCTGGGTAATAGGCAGAAGGATAACTACAAAAGCAGCTGTCGGGCCGGACACGCTCGTCCTGCTGCTTCCGGTCAGAGAAGTAATGATACCTGCAACAATGGCAGTGTACAATCCATGCTGCGGCGGAGCGCCTACCGCAATTGCAAGCGCCATCGAAAGAGGAAGCGCAATGATGCCCACAGTCAGCCCGGCAAAGAAATTGGCCTGGATCGATGAAGACTTCTTTTTGAATGTTGTATGTATATTCTGAATATTCATTATTTGGGCAGAATAAAGGCCGAACAGAGCAGTTCGGCCATCTAAATCAATAGTCATGTTACTGCCTTATGCGTTCAGCAAACTATATATAATGCTACCTTCCAGGGCATTAAGTCAATTAGCATGAAAAAGGCAATTGGATAATTTTTATTAAATTATGCAGTTGGCCTGAGATTTTAAGACTTAATTAAAGGTCGGTTTGAGTTGCAATCGAGGTATCCGAAATAATTTTATAAAAATGACTTATTGTCTTTATCAACTACTGAAACAGTTCTTTACGGATAAAGCATCTTCTGGTCTTCCCTCAGACTATCGAAGCTCTCTTTCGAAAGGTTGAATCTGCCCTTGAACAGCCTGTTCATGACCGTTACCAGCTGACGGAACTTGTAGGCATCATGGTGGGAGTCCCCTTTCTGCTCGGACATGCGCCAGCTCTCCTCGTCAGATATTCTGAGTTCAAGGGCAAGGGTATGCTGCTCGGTCTTTTTATTTATCTTGTCCCTGTCCAGATATTCAGGTGTGCCGGGGACCAGTATCCTGTTTGTATCCGCTGCACGGTGAATGGGTATCGAAATATTCAGCTTGCACTGGAATTTATTATGCCCCATTGCGGAGTGCGGGTTCTTTGCCGCATTCATACTGAGCGCCTCATAAAAGCTCTTCGCATATTCAAGTAATTCAGCATTATCGATCACCGGGACTCTGTCCTCACTTTTTGCCAGACTTACCAGCAGGTTTCTTACAGCCTCAACCATATCCTCAGGCCTGGCAAACAGGGTCTGGGTAATGGTCTGGGATATGGTGTTCTCCTGGAGAATTACCCCCCTTTTCTGGAGTGCATGAAAAAGCTTCAGGGTATCGTCCATGTTCTTCAGGATAAAGGTTATTGCGAGAACGTCCCTGATATTATGCACCTCGCCCTCAACGCTCTTGCCCAGTTTCGTGAACATGCTGTCAGGACTTTTAAGCCTCGACTCGATCTTAACGATATCGACCTCAACACCGTCACCGCTGTCAAAGACACTGCAACCCATCTCACCTTTAACAGTAAGCGACTCCTTCAATTTCAGAAAGAACGTTCCTATCTTTACAAAGGCCCTCTGCGCGGGCTCACTCCCGGGAAGGTACTTCGGATCATGCCAGTCATAATTGTAGAGATCATTCAGGCTCTGCCCCTCCATCTCAAGGAACATCCCGAGCTGTCCGTAATCATTGATGTCCTGACTGTCCTCTTCTATTGATTTAATAAGGTACGCAACCTTAAGAAGCGAGCAGGCCATCTGCTGCCACTCGTGAAGGATCTTCATATCAGTATCTTTATACCCGTAAAAGACCCGGGGATATTTCCTTGAAGAGGCAATCAAAAAGAGATGACGGGGGTCTTCTGAAACAATATCCCTGAAAGAAGCGTTCTCAAGCAGGCCCTTAATTTCAGCGATAGAATCAACACACCCCGTATAAAGCCCTTTGCTCCCGGAGCCCAGGGACGCAAGCTTATTTAGATGGCCTTCCATAAAAGGGAAGAGAAAATTAAAACAGTACCTGTAGGACTGTTCAATATATTTTAGCGCCCTCTTATTTTCACCCTCAAGCAGTTCCCCGTTCTCAAAAACATCAAAACCGCGGTTGCCCATCATCTTGGCGGCCCGCCTTAACGCGGTTTCGTAACTGTCGGACCTTAAAAGGAGATAAGGGGTCATCTCGCTTTTATCAAGAACCGAACCGAATATCTCATGATGAAGTTCCTGACTGCCGCTTATGTCATCAGCTTCCATGTTCATGGTTTAGTATTGTATCAGTTTTTTATGCTTCAGGGAAAACTTTCAGCAAAACCAATTACCGCTTTCATAACAGGAACTTTTTTCCCATGCAGCAATTTATTTCTTCCATCTCTAAATACACACCATTGCAAATATCTTAAATTCAAAGAAGTTAGAGCTTTCGTTCGCTCTGGCACATTAGTTGCTTTTATATGCGCATACATACTCCTCCTTGTTTTTTTAAAGGAGCTCTCTCTGATGAACAGGCCGACAGGGAAGTTAGCCTCTTCATCACCTTTTTTGAACATAAAAAAACCACGAAATACCCTCTTGTGCGCCCCCGGATTCCGTGATACAATTTTCTCACGATTTAAAAACAAAGGAGGAAGTATCATGCCACTGTCAAAAAATAGAGAACGGTTTGAAGAATTAATAAAGAGCTGGATCACCATCGAGGAAGAGAATATTGATGCAGCTGCCGACCTTATGGGTCAAAGCAAAAATCCTATGGTAAGCGCAATCATTGACCTGCTGAAGCGTGACTCGGAAAAGCATAAGCACATCCTGAAAACCATCCAGCACAGCCTTGAACACACTGTTACCTTCAGCACAGATGATATGAAGATCGTAGATACATTTATAACAAAGCACGCCTCAATAGAAAAGAATGCCGTTGAAACAGCCGAACAGGCGCTCGCAATGAGCAGCCTCCCGATACCGAGACTGCTCCTGTCAAGCCTGCTCGAGGACGAGAAAAAACATGATGCCTATATGGAGGAACTCACCGTACTGAAGCACGACATGACCAGAGGCACGCAGTAGCCTACAATAAAAAAGCTTGACGCGCAGCGCCATGGCAATAGTACATTTCTATGCCGCGGCGCTGCGACCGCGTACAGCTCCTTTTGACAATTCAGGATGTCTCCCCCTGTTTTATGATAAAATTATCAAATGTTAGTCAGATATTTTATGACACCCGATGTCATCACACTTTCTTCTGAACAAAAATGCATAGATGCCCTTCATCATCTCAAAAAGAATAATATCCGGAGGGCGCCTGTCCTCGAAAGAAAACGCCTTATTGGGATTGTAAGTGAATGGGACCTTTACCGCGTCCTGCCAAACACCGCCTGGCACACCTCTGAAGAAACGTACGGGAAAAGCATGAACATTTCCGTAAAAGATACCATGACAACCGCTGTCCATAGTGTAAGTCCCAACGACCATCTTGAAAAGGCCGCGCGTCTCATGCTCAGGCACAAGATAGGAGCTATCCCTGTTTTAAAGGACGGGCAGATCGAGGGGATCATTACTGAATCGGACATATTCAAGGCAATGTGGGGAATACTGTCGCATAAGACCAGCTATCGCATCCTGTTCTTTGACAGAGGACTCGATACAGACAACGACCCGAATGACTACATAGAACTCTGCCTGAGGCATAACTGCAGAGTCAATACATTCATATCATTCCCGAGGCCGGAAGGCGGACACATGCACTACCTCTGCATCAAAGGAGCAGGAGCTGACAACCTGGTCAAGGACCTTTGGACCTATCCCTGCGATATCGTTTTTGTAGAAAAAGATGACCACACTCACGGTTTTCATGAAGAGATCAGACCGGAATAAAAAATGAGGCCTGGACAGGAAATGGCAAAGACGAACCCCATAGAACTATACAAACACCTCAACAGGTCCAACTGCCGGAAATGCGGGGTCCCGACATGCATGGCATTTGCCGCTGCTGTTATAAACGGAGATAAGGCCCTGAGCGACTGTCCCCATATCGACAAACAGACATCAGCGGAACTTGAGGCAGAAATAGTCAGGAGAGAGCCTGACAATGAGCTTCAAAGCATCCTCGCTCCGCTTAAAAAAGATATATCCAATATTAATTTTCAATCCATTGCAGCAGGCATCGGGGCGGAAATTGCCGGGAGCAGACTCCGCATCAAATGCCTCGGCAAAGACTTTTTTGTCAGCCAGAACGGCGAGATAGAATCTTCCATACATATAAATGTATGGATAAGCATTCCCCTGTTACGGTACATAAAGACAGGGGGCAGCAGCAGTCCCGGCGGAAAATGGATCTCCTTCGAAGAGCTCGAGAACGGCCCTTCAATGGCCCCTTATTTCCAAAGAAGGTGCGAAGGCCCGATGAGACAGTTTGCAGAATCTCATACAGATATCTTTTTCGACCTGCTCAATATATTCGGCGCAAACAAGGCAGAAGGGTTTTCAGCAGATTACGCACAGGTGATATATCCCCTGCCCAGGTTGCCTTTTCTCATACTCTACAGCAGGCCCGAAGAGCAGTTTGAATCGAACCTGAGAATACTCCTGGACAGCAGCGCAAATTCATACCTTGATACACATTCGGTCTATGTGCTGGGAAGGGGCATTGTAGAGATGTTCAAGAACATTCTCTCCAGACATGAGGAGATCATGCCCTCACTGCTTGCCCTTTAAACGCTGACGGGGATGCCCGCAGACGCGCCCCCCCGCATGTTCGCACCACATGTACCCTTGAAAATAGTAGCCTTCATGAATATGATAATGGACAGGAACATTCCAGCAGGAAAACAGGGGGGACAACAATCATGGACATATACGATTTCATGAGCGGATGCATAGAGGTCGAGCGATCTGTAGCAAATATATACAGAACGTTCGCGAACATGTTCCCGGAAGAGAAAGACTTCTGGATAGAGCTCTACCGGGACGAACTTGAACACACGATATGGCTTTCAATAGAAAAGAACATTGAAGCAATGGACCTGCTTCCTGCAGATACGCCCCTGCCCACGCCTGAGCTGATCGAGAGCACTCTTTTAAATATCGGACAGCAGGCAGCCCATATCAGGTCCAATCCGGTCACCCTTGAAAATGCCCTGCATACCGCCCTGCGTATCGAAGGGGCTACCATAGAGATATTCACAAATGAACTGTCAGCAAAGATATTTTCAACAAGTGAAAAATCCCTGCAGGAAAAACTGGTCACAGCTGAAAAGATCCATATCAATAAAATAGAGAATCTGATGATCGACCGGGGCTTCCTCCAGCTCTCCTGAAAAGACCCGGACTCAGTCAGCCGGCTCTTCTGTCCATTTAGCGAGAACCTCTATAATCTTCTTTGCCTGGTCCCTGCTCGATATATTGAACTTGGATTTCTGGCTGTACTCATTATTCCTCTTCTGATAACGCCTTATGGTATATTTATCGTCCCCGTACTTCTCGTTTTTCCGGTCCCACTGCTGATATTTAAAAAGTATAGTCGCCCATGCGCCCTTGGTAAGTATCTCCTTATCAAGCTGCTTTACGATGAGCACATCCTCTTCTGTAAAATCAATTGTTATGTCGTTTGCATCTGATGCCATTTTTTCTCCTTTAAACATTAATTCAGATATGAACAGCCAACGGCCGTCCAGCTGCCCAGTGATGATTATATTCTAAAAACAAACATTAATTCCAGATAAACACCCCAGCCGTTCTCCGGACCGTCTATTTCCTTATATAATATGCGCCTGCTATAATATTGTGTTTAATATCCTGTAAAACAGAAATATGACCATTATGAATCTATTCAGCAAATTTATTGATTACTTACATCTGATCAAGTTTTCCCATTCCGTGTTCGCGCTCCCGTTTGCATTTACAGCAGCGCTGATAGCTGCCGACGGCATACCTTCCATATCCAGCATATTCTGGATAACCGTTGCCATGGTTGGCGGACGGTCAGGCGCAATGGGGATGAACCGGATAGCTGACAGAAATATAGACGCGCTCAATCCCCGCACCAAAGACAGGGAGATCCCGAGGGGAAAGGTGAGAACAGGGGAGGCAATGGCCTTTACCATAGGTTCATTCCTGCTGCTGCTTCTTGCCGCGTACAAACTTAACCCCCTCTGTTTTAAAATTTCCCCGTTTTATCTGCTGGTGCTCTTCGGTTACTCTTTCACCAAAAGGTTCACCTGGCTCTGCCACATTGTGCTGGGAATCGCGCTTTCACTCGCTCCGCTCGGGGCATGGATAGCGATCAGGGGAACATTCAATTATGAGATACTGCCGCTATGCCTTGCGGTAATGTTCTGGGTAGCAGGGTTCGACATACTATACGGATTACAGGACCTTGATTTTGATAAAAAAGAAGGACTCTTCTCTATACCGAGCAAATTCGGGGTGAATGCTTCTTTATGGACAGCAAGGCTGTTCCATTCTATAACGATAGGGCTTCTTTTGTGGCTTGTACCGATATTCAGCCTGAACGGTCTTTATATTACAGGCATACTCATTGCCGCAGGCCTGATGCTTTACGAACATTCCCTTGTGAGACCAACCGACCTGAGCAAACTCGACATGGCCTTTTTCAACATGAACGGCTATATCAGCATAACTGTTTTCGTCTTCACTCTATTCAACTATCTGGTCTATCTGTAAGGGCCCGCTACTCCTTCACCCTCCAGAACATAACTGCGCCGGCTATTCCGAACAGAAAAGGGGTTATCATGGGCGCGAGCCACGGCTTCAGCACATCCGTCATCCCAAGGGACATATTGACCGAATAAAGCAGCCAGTAGACTATACTGATTATCACTCCTATGCCGGCGGCCTTTACGCCTCCTCCCCACCTTGAACTGAGTCCGATCGCTGTAGCGAAAATGATTATCACAAAATTTGTCAGCGGATACGCTATCTTTTCGTAAAGCCTTACAACATATTTAGGATTTTTAAAACCCGCTTTTTTGAGCCTTGAATAGTAGGCATGAAGCTCCATAAAGTTCATCTCTACCGGCTTCTTCATGACCTCCCTGAATATCTTCGGCTCTTCAAGGGAAGTACTGGTCAAAGAATCATGTTTTTTTACTGTCTTTTCTTTAAAATCAAAAACCGTGACGTTCTTTAACAACCATGTACCGTCAAGCCATTCAGCCTCATCAGCCTCTATTCTTTTCTTGAGTCCGAAAGACGGGTCAAAGCTGAATATGCCTGTCTTCAGTATCATGTTCTCATTCTCCACAAAATCATCGATCCGTATGAGGCTCCCGTCAGTGCCCTTAAGCCACAATGCCTTCTGCCTGGTGATGATCTTATAAGATTTTTTCTGTATCCTTATGTTCTTGATGTATCCGGCCTCTTTTGTAGCAAGAGGCACAACGGTCTCACCAAAGACAAATGCAATAAGACTGATAAAAAACCCGAGCACGATGAAGCATGAAAAAAATCTTTTCAGACTTCCGCCTGAGGCCTTTATTGCCACAGTCTCTCTGTTCTTAGAAGCAATGCCCAGAACTATCAGGACCGAAAAGAGCGAAGAAAGCGGAAGAGCATACAAAATAATACCAGGGGCCCTCATCAATAAATATTTAAATATTAAATAGGCAGGAGCCTCCCCCTCATAAAACTGGTCCACCCGGTCAAAGAACTCAACAACAGTAGAAATGGTTATCACGATCATGATCGAGACCGCGAAATATTTAAAAAATTCTTTCAGAAAATGCCTTCTTAGAATATTCATATGCCGCCCTATACCTTAAGCCTTCCAACCGGACTGTCTTTGTATGAAAGATAAAAGAAGATTCCCGTTATCAGTCCAAACAGAATATTCGCAGACCACCCCCCCATAAAAGGTGAGATCTTCCCCACATCCGCAAGCCCCTTACCCAGAAGAAGCACTACATAGTAAAGCGTAAGTATCGTAAGACTTAATGAGAACCCCCCGAGACGCCCGATCTTCCCTATCCTGAATGAAAGCGCGGGACCGAGAATGCCGAATATCAAACAGGCAAACGGAAGCGCAAAACGCCTGTGCAGTTCTATTGTCCAGGACAGCTTCCCTTTCTTGTTAGCCCAAAGAAGGGACGTTTCTATCTCTTCCGGCCTGCTCGCTGTTATGGATTCAATGCCGGACGTGAGCACAAGACCGTATTTGGAAAACGCTATTTCTGAAGAACGCTCATCCTTATACGAATGGATAAGTCCGTTTTCCATGTTAAGCTTCATCACTCCCTCTTCAGGGTCCGATATGATTCGACCTTCATGCGCAACAATAACAAAAGGATCTCCAAATGGTTCCTCAGAATCCCTGAAAACAAATACCCCCTTATACTCATTTTCAGACACCTTTTCATTAACAAAGATCACCGTGCCCTTGAACATGTCTGAAAAAGACGACTCATCAAAACTCATCGATGCTTTTTTGGCTATGCTCTCATGCAGGGTGCGCTTAAAGGCATACATTCCGCGAGGCATAAGATAGACACTCACAAACAGCACTGCTATAAAACATATGCCCGCAAGTATGAACGAGGAACGGGATATAGAGGGGAAGCTCATCCCGCTGGCCTTTAAAACAACGATCTCACTGTCAGCGTTCATCCGCCCGTATGTAAGGAACGTTGCAATAAGAATGGCCATGGGAACGGAAAGCATAAGTACGGAAGGCTGGAAATAAACAAAAAGCTTCAAAATATCTATAAATTCTACGGATTTGCCCATAAAGACCCTTGTTGTCCTTACAAACTGTTCCATAAATAAAAGAACGGACATTGAAAGCACCACAACAACAAGGTTCTTGATCAGGTCTCTGAATATTGTTTTATGAATTATCATCTCTTACTATAATATAGATTCAGACAGCGGTTCTGTATAAAAAAAACGATCATACAACTTACAGCATAAGATCTCCTGCATGCTGCCGCCCCTGAACCATGGCAATATCAGCCCTAACCCTTCAATTAATAATCTTTTCACAGCACCGGTTTAATATTTTCAGCTATTATGCCGAATAAAGAATACACCTGTTCATACTTCATAATGACAGCAGGTTTAAGATTATGCATTTTTCTGATACAATTTAACAATGATAGACAAGACATCAATATTCAACTCTGCCAGCAAGTTTGCCGCAAAAGGCCAGCTCGATAAGGCCATAGCGGAATGGAACAAACTTTTAGAGCAGAAAAAAGACGGAAATATATATAACTCCATAGGAGACCTGTACCTCAAAAAAGGCTCTGAAGATGAAGCTATAGCAGCCTTCACAAGTGCCGCGGAATCCTTTAAAAAAGAAGGCTTTTACCCGAAGGCCATTGCTATCTATAAAAAGATCCTCAACCTTGTACCGAGCAATGTCAATGCAATGATCGCACTTGC
>CBFDEG010000048.1:0-19051 GCA_965603765.1 uncultured bacterium
GAGATCAGTTTCAGCAGCTCATTCTCCGTTTCAGTGGTCAGGCCTTTGAAAACGACCTCTATCACACTTTTATACCACCCGTCTTTTTTTGATATGACCCCGCCGGAAACAGTGACACTAATATCTTTATGTGGATCTTTAAGTACCAGTTCAAGGTCATCGCCCGGGGCAATATCAGAAGATTGAGTTTCAATAGTAAGCCCCTTACTCGAAAATTCATTCGACAGGCCGCTCACAAATTCCCTTGCTCCGTTCAACGGCCTGTAATCAACAACAAGAAAAACAAACTTTTTTTCGGGTGATCCATTATCAGGAATTGTCAAAGCATCTCCTTAGTTTTGGCGGAATAAAAAATTTTTATTATTATAAAAAGAAACACATGAAATGATAAAGCTGTCCTGAACCCTGGAGCAGATAATGCTTCAATTTTTCTGGAAAATACTAAATATCGCAAAAAACGCATACGAAACAAGAAAGATCACTGAAAGAAAAAACATTGTTACTGCCTTTGAAACTAATGAACACATACATTCCCCCCATCGTTAATATTAACCTGATATGTAATGCAAAAACCATTCCCTTAACATCAATTAAATGTCACGAGAAAATTTATGCAATAAAACAGGTAGTTACAGGTTACATAAAGTTTACGTAAATATTTCATGCTTTTTTTTACGCGAAATATCCCAAAAAACATTGTGTCATGACACAACATGGCACAGTTATCGACCATTATAATTTTGGTGGCAAGGAACATGAATCAGGACATTTAGTCCCACAAGACCATAGTACATCCGGAATTAATTAAATATACAAAGGCATAATCCAAGCATTAATAGTGCGGCAGCAGCTGTTTCCGATAAAAACCTGATTGAATACGGGGTTATCTTGCCGCTTTTTGTATCGGACTTATAACATTTATTCAAGGCCACTAAAAATACCGTACCCGCAAAAATATTTATCCCTATGTCCCTAAAATCACCGACCCTGCCGGGGACCAGCCACTGTATAAATTCATCAGTTGAACCGGCAAATAGAACAATGAACCAGGAACTCGGATACGCGGTCCAGTCATGAATCCTGTAATTGACCGCTCTGAAAACAAAAAATGCCAGCAGGCCATATTCTAAAAGATGTACAGCCTCCTCGGGATGCCCTCTCAAGCATACAGCAGAAAAAATATATACCGCCCCGCTGAGGCAGAACCAGACATACTGTGAGACACTTTTCATCCTTAGCCTGAGCCGGTATAAATACAGCACCATTAGAACAGCGACAATTAATATTACCGCATAAGTAAAGGTCTCCTTGCCGAATGCACTGTACACATATTTCTGCAAGCCCCTGGCAAGAGGTATGAAAGAAAAAATAACAGCAGCGCATAAACCTGCCTGCACCCAGAGGGTCATGTCCCACCGGACTGTATCTTTCCTGCCTTCCATGCTATTGACCTCTCACAGAAACAGCCTGCCCGAGAGCTATCCCGCCGTCATTAGAAGGGACCAGCTGATGAACAAGAGGAACAAACCCTTTTTCCTTCAGCCTGGAAAAGGAACTTTCGAGCAAGATACTATTCTGGAACACACCGCCGGACAGCGCAACATGCTTTATCCCGGTCTCATCTCTCAGATGTTCGGACGCAGACAGAATAATTTCAGTGATCGTATTATGAAATTTAGCCGCAATGACTTCTCTCGGTATCCCGGCATTCAGCTCATTAATTATGTGTTCAATTATATGTACATGGTAAATAATATTGTTTTTGATAATGAACGGGTACGAGCCTTTTTCATCACAACCCTGTGCCAGCTGTTCCAATGCTATGGCTGCCTGTGCATGATACGAGACCTTATGCTTCAGCCCGATGATCGAGGCCACACCGTCAAAGAGCCTGCCCATACTTGTTGTCATGGGAGAATGTACGTCCTTTTTCAGCATGTCCATAATAAAAAGCTTTTCCTTTTCCGGCATATGGCTGTACTCTAATGCCCTGTCCCCGAAAGTTTCATACAAAAGAGAAAGGGCCGTTCTGCAGGGTTCCATCACAGCTTTATCCCCGCCCGGCAGTCTGAAAGGCCTGAGATGAAAAGCCCTCTTATAGCCTTTATATGAAGCTGTCATAACCTCCCCGCCCCACATTGTATTATCAGTCCCGTATCCTGTGCCGTCAAAGGCAAATCCTATCACCTGGCTGTCTACCGGGACATCGTTCTCAGCCATGCAGGACAAAATATGCGAAAAATGGTGCTGGACCTTAACAAGCCTGTCACTGTAGCGCTTTTCACCAAACTTTGTGCTGTAATATCCGGGATGCATATCAGCAATGACCACTTCAGGGTCAACATCAAATAACCGCAAAAGATCATTTATCGTCTCTTCATAAAATTCCGTTGCAAGCGGGGTGTCCAGGTCGCCGATATGCTGGGAAAGATATACCCTGTCATCAATGCCGAGCGCAACCGTATTGTTCATATATGACCCGAGCGCAAGCACGGTCCTGTTAAGTTTAAAAGGAAGAATGACAGGTAAAGGGGCAAAGCCTCTGGAACGCCTTAGAGAGATCTGACGCCCGGCCGCAACTTTTACAACAGAATCATCACATCTTCTGACAATGGCCCTGTTATTTATAAAAATAAAGTCCGCAACATCTTTAAGTCTCTTTAATGCATCTTCTTCGTCCTTTACAATAGGCTCATCACTTATATTAGCGCTTGTCGCAACAACAGGCCTTCTGAGCTTCCTCAGCATTATCATATGCATCGGAGTGTAAGGCAAAAAGCATCCGATACTATTGTTATCAGGAGACACCGCATCTACAAGGGAGCAATTTTCTTTTTTCCTTACTATTACAACAGGCCTTTCAACGGACATAAGGGCGCGCGCTTCATCATCATTAATATGCGCCGCATCTTTTATCATTTCGATGTTCGGGAACATTACTGCAAAGGGCTTTTCCGCGCGGTGTTTCCGTGTCCTCAAGGCTGCAACAGCCTGTTCATCTGCAGCGTCACAGACAAGGTGATATCCTCCCAGGCCTTTCACTGCCACGATACTGCCATTACGGATGTGGTTCACGGTTCTCTCAAGGGCATCATCTTTCGTGCATAACAGGTTCCCCTTGTTATCATAAAGACTGACCCACGGCCCGCATATGTGACAGCCATTGGGCTGGGCATGGAAACGCCTGTCCTCTTCAAGTCCATACTCCTGCGCACATTCAGCGCACATATTAAAGCTCTTCATGGATGTGTTCTTTCTGTCATAAGGAAGGTCTTCAATGATACTGAAACGGGGCCCGCAGTTTGTACAGTTCGCAAACAGATACATGAACCGCCTGTCCTTAGGGTCTGTTATCTCTTTCGCGCACTCATCACAGAGCGCTATATCAGGAAGTAATGCGGCAGTTATGTCTCCGGCTTCATCACTTTTCCTTATTTGAAAATCCTTCAGGCCCCTATCCTCAAGAAATGAATACTGAAGACCATATATTCTCGATATCGCGGGCTTTTCACTTTCAAGTCTGACAAGAAAACTATCCAGTTCCTGCTTTTCCCCTTCAGCTTCAATGCGCAGACCGGCCATATCATTGAGCACATATCCCTTCAGACCGAGCTTTCGGGCCAGCCTGTACACAAACGGCCTGAACCCCACACCCTGAACAGCCCCTGTTATCTGTATCTTCAATCGCATAGTTTTCCGTAATTCTTAATTCTTAATTCTTAATTCTTAATTATTTAGTCCGTTCAACGTTTTTTTAATAGCTCATAAGCTTCATTCAGTTCAAGGGTCAGTTCTTTCGCCTTTTCCTGAAGCTCTTTGCTCAGATGACTTACCTTATCCGGATGGGACATAGATGCCTTATTCCTGTATGCCCTGCTTATCTCATCAGCGGTGGAACCGGGACCCACACCTAACAGACTGTATGCCTGCTCAAGACCGAGTTGCCCCTGCCTGGCCCCGCCTGTTGAACGTGACTGCTGTGACCCTGAATACTGCCCGCGCTGACTGTTACCTTTTGATCTTTTATAAAGCATATATAAAAGCATAACAGCCGCGATCAGGTCATCCAGAAAAAGAGGATGAGCATCAAACGGGCTGATAATATAAATTACAGTTAATACGATCCAGAAATAATTCAACTACCTGCACCTTCGGTTTTATAATTTTTCACGGTAACATATTAATTATATACGACTTAAACGATAAATCCTTAAAGGTATCCGGGAAAAAGTCCGTAATAATACTATATGGCCATCAAGCGTATTAACCTTGAAAAGGCAGAGAAAACTTTTAAATAAGAAAATCAATATCAATAAAAACTTTCCGGATTCTCGGATTGTAAAACATACAGGGAGGAACAATGAAAGCTGAATTTATAAACCCGTTCTTGACTGCAATATTAAACGTACTTACGACAATGGCAAGGATGGAGGCAAAGGCAGGTAAACCCGTTGTCAAAGAGAACCAGGCGGCAAAAGGCGATGTGACCGGCCTGATCGGTATGACCGGAACACAGGCAAAAGGCACACTTGCAATATCATTCACACAGCCGGTAATAGAAGAGATAACAAGGCGCATGCTGGGGGATGAGGATGCCACCGACGCTGAGATGCTGGCTGACATGGCGGGTGAGATCACAAATATGGTCACCGGCGGGGCCAAACGGATACTGAGTGAAAAAGGCTATGAATTCGCGATGGCAATACCGAGCATTGTCTCAGGCAAAGGCCATACTATAAGACATCAGTCAAAAAAGCCCATCGTCATGATACCCTTCACAACAGACGCGGGAGATTTTTTCATAGAGATCTGTTTTGAAGAATAAAAATGCTTGAGCATAAATCCCAAAATACAAACAACAAAATATTTATTTATGTTTTTTAGTTTCGGTCATTGCAGTTTGGAATTTATTTGTCATTTGTATTTTGGGATTTTTAAATATTAGCCTATTTTTTTCTCTATATGCTTGCAGATGCTGTGAAACATACTGTATTCCCATTTTGTAAGGCCTGAACGGCCAAGAAAATGTCTGATATTCTGCATTATCTTTTTATTCAGATATGCATTGTCCGCGGGAATATACTCAATCATCTTAAAAGCGTCCTCCAGTCTTCTGCAGAGCAGGTCCATCTCCTTCCGGCCCGTAAACTTCGGAGCTGCAACTGCTTCAATGCTCCCATCCTGAACAACACTATCATCAGGACATCTGAACTCGGCCCTTGAAAGTTCATACGCCACTATCTGCACTGCATGGGAAAGGTTAAGTGACGGCTGTTTATTGCTGGACGGGATCGTCATCAAAAAACCGCATTCATCGACCTCTTCATTATACAGTCCCCTGTCCTCTCTCCCGAAAAGGACCGCAACCTTATTCAGTGATGCCGCCTGATATAATCTGGAAGCGCCCTCTTCAACTGACGTGAACACTCCCCTCGTACGGCCCCTCCTGCGCGATGTACCGGTGACAAGCTCTCTGCCCTTTATAGCTTCTTCAACTGAATTATAGACCTCAGTGGTCTCCAGAACATCCATTGCATTATGCGCAAGAGGGACAGCTTCTTCGGAGTTTGCAGTCGGCCTCACAAGACAGAGGTTCTTAAAGCCCATATTTTTGATCGCACGGGCAGATGCCCCGATATTGCCGGGCTCTTTAGTTTCAATAAGGATAAAATAAACATTGTCTTTCCAGTTTTTCATCAGGACAATGATACCATACAGAAAACACTAAAAATGCACGGCCTGTTCCCAGCACATACCGGAAGACATCTTCCGGCATCCGTATCAGGGGACGGAGGCTATATGGACTGACAGGGAAAATATTGCCCCACGGAAAATCCTTCTCTTTCCCGCTTCAACACTCATAACAGAAAAACACCTGCCGGTCATTGATACTAAAGGCAATACAGCAATAACATGGCGTTGGCATACCATTTGCTAACTTTCAGCTGAACAGTTTTTTGATATTCGCACTATTTCTTGGAGGAAGTACAATGAACATCACTTTAATCATAACGTTCGCAGTCATTCTGGTATCTTTTGTAGTGACTGTATTCAGAGATATAAGCATGAGCACGATCTTTAATCTTGACGCATTCCTGATCGTTATTGGAGGGACATCCATTTCGCTGCTTGTGGGCTTTCCGACAAGGAGGATAAGCGACACCATCGACGATGTGATAAAAGCTTATTCAAAGGAAAAGAACAAAGAGGACCTGACAAGGGACATTGTTGCTATATCAAAGCTGCACGGCAAGGCCACGATAAGGGACATCGAAAAAAAGATGGAGGATATCGATGACACCTTCCTGAAACTCGGAATAAACCTCCTGATAAACGCGCATAATAAAAATGAGATAAAAGAGATAATGGAACGGGAGATGATGATCAGGATCATGCGCTATAATTTCAGCCAGAATCTCCTGAACACCATTGCCCGTCTCACACCCTCATTCGGCCTTGCCGGAACGGTCATCAGTCTCATAAAAATGTTCGGTAATTTTAAATCTATAGATACAATAGCTCCAATGATCACGGTCGCACTCATGTCCACACTGTACGGGGTCATCATAGCAAACCTTATAATGGTCCCTCTCAGCTCGAAACTGAAAGAAAAGGCTATCCTGTCAGAAACGATAATGAAGATAACCATTGACGGCATAATGGCCATTCATGATATGGAACACCCGTTAAAGGTAGAGGACAGGGTAAGCGGATACCGGGATCTCGAAAATGCCGGAATGACCAGGTCCGGCAGCACATTCATACCATTTATAAGCAGCTGGAACGCAAGATAAAACCTATGCCGAAACTTCCTGGAGAAATAAAGAACGGGCAGCAGGAATCTGCATATCCTTTTTATGCCGACCTGCTGAACAGATCAGCCTCAGACCCTGAGACTGATAACAGCTGGCTCATAACATTGTGTGACGTTCTCCTTCTTCTGGTGATCTTCTTCATTGTTTTTCTTGTCTCTGCAAAGAACACTGAAACTGCTGCTGACAAAGGCAGTAATACTATAGAGACGGTTGAACTGAAAGAAGAAAGACTGAACCAGAAGCTCGCTCCTATCGGTGAAATAATAAGGAATGAGATAGCATCAGAAATAAAGATACTTGACCTCGAAAATGATATTTTCGTAGTGGCAACAAACAGTGAGATAGTCATAACCCTCAAGGAAAGTGTTGCTTTCAGGCCGGCCAGAACAGAAGTGCTGGAAGACTCAAAACCCATACTGGACAACATAGCCGGGATCATCATGAAATATCCTGACTTTATCGTAGAGATAAACGGCCACACGGATAACATCCCTATCAAGACCGCCCGCTTCCCGTCAAACTGGGAGCTTTCTGTTGCAAGGGCCACAAGCGTGCTTAAGTACATCATAAAAAACCATCCCGTTGATCCGTCCCGTTTTGCCGTAAAAGGCAATGCTGACCAGAAACCTGTAGCGCCGAATGATACTCCTGAGAACAGGGCCCAAAACAGAAGGGTGGAGATAAGATTGACCGAAACATCGCCTCAGACCTGAACAGCATGCCTGTCACCGTTCAAATGACTTCAAGTGTCCTGAGCAGGGCCTCTGCCTTTTTCAATGTTTCGTAATATTCCTTTTCAGGGTCCGAGTCCGCGACAATACCCGCGCCGGCCTGCACATATGCAATACCGTCCTTGATAACAAAAGTCCTTATGATAATATTCAGGTCCATATTCCCGTTAAATCCTATATAGCCGGCTGACCCTGTATACGGCCCGCGCGCAACAGGCTCAAGTTCATCAATTATCTCCATGCATCTCACCTTGGGCACGCCTGTTATTGTACCGCCCGGGAAGGCCGCTCTTATCACATCAAAGCAGTCCCTGCCGTTAACTATCTCCCCTGTAACATTCGAGACAATATGAATGACATGTGAGTATTCCTCGGTTATCATAAGCTCATCAACCTTCACCGTGCTGTAGTCCGATATCCTGCCGAGGTCATTTCTTTCAAGGTCTATGAGCATTAAATGTTCTGCCCGTTCCTTTTCATTAAGCAGAAGATCGGCTGTCATCTGTCTGTCGCCTTCCGCGTCCGCGCCCCTCGGCCTTGTGCCGGCGATCGGTCTTGTCTCCACCCTTCTGCCGTTGACCTTTACAAGTCGTTCAGGCGATGAGCTCGCGATGCAGTAATCCCCCATATTCATATATGCTGCGAACGGTGACGGGTTTATATTGCTCAGTATCTTATATACATCCCACGCTGACGTACTGCCGATGTCCGCCGAAACCCTCTGGGAAAGGTTTGCCTGGAATATGTCCCCTGCCTTTATATACTCCTTAACCTTTTTCACGATATCCATGTAATACTGTTTGCCCATTTCATGCCGGACCTGAACAGGGTGTTCCGAACTCTTTGCTATATCCCTGTTTTCAACGGCCTCCGGAGAAACCTCCCTGAGCTTCAAATATAAAGAGTCAATCTTTTCCGATGCCCTGTCATAACAAACACCCCAGTCAGTACGGCCTTCAGCGCCGGTCATACGCTCGCGGGCTCCGGGGGAGGAAATAATAAATGTCTTTCCGGCTGTATGATCGATCGCAATGACCGTATCAAAAAGCATGAAGTCAGCGTCCGGAATATTCAGGTCATCCGAAACAGTCCTCGGCAGACGCTCAAGGTAATTGACGAAATCATAACTTATCATGCCTGCCGCTCCTGCGGTAAACGGCGGGAGTTCCGCAACAGCTGTCTGCTTATACATATTCAGCAGTTCACGCAGTTTCTTCAGGGGATGCTCTGAAGATGATATTTTTCCACCCTTATGGTTTATTTCAATGGAACCGTTCTTCACCTTGAATGTCATGAACGGCCCAGACCCCATAAAGGAGTACCTCGCGATCTTTTCGGGCCCCTTTATACTCTCAAAGAGAAAACTGTAAGGAGACTCGATCAGGCCGAAGGCCATACGCGGATGGACAAAGTGAAGTTCAGCAAACACAGGCATAAGTCTGCCGGACTCCGCATTCTTTATGAATTCATCTCTTGATGGAGATATCTTATACATGAAAATACAAATTACAAGCACCAAATACCAAATATTCAAACAAAGAAATATTTATCCCTATATTTTTTCGAATTTCGGTCATTTTAATTTGGAGTTTATTTGCAGTTTGAAATTTGAGATTTATTTGTTATTTATTATTTGAGATTTGGAATTTATCTTTTTAAAGCCCTGTCATCTCGTTATGGATCCGCTCAAGGGCTTTAGCAGGATCAGGCTGTGCGGTTATGGACCGGCCTATGACCAGGTAATCGGAGCCTCTTCTCAGGGCCTCTTTGGGGGTCAACGCCCGTTTCTGGTCATCTTTGGCTGCCCAGGACGGCCGTATCCCCGGAGTGACTATCAGAAAGTCCTTTCCAAAACGTGAACGTATGATCTCCGCCTCTTCTGCCGAGGCAACCACTCCGTCCAGGCCTGCCCGCTCAGCAAGACCGGCAAGGTGTTTGACCTGAGTGCTCATCCCGGCCTGTATGCCGAGCTCATTTGTGAGCGTTGCGCTGTCCATGCTCGTAAGGACCGTGACCCCTATGATCTTCGGCCTGTCGGTATTTTCTTTAAGCGAGTATTCCCTTATCGCTTCAACCGCCCTTTTCATCATCTCAATCCCGCCGAAGGTATGCACATTGAACATAAATACACCGAGCCTTGCAGCAGCGAGCGCGGACTTTGCGACCGTATTGGGGATATCATGGAACTTAAGGTCAAGAAATACCTTTTTGCCGAATGAGTGCGCCTTTTCAACTACCCTGGGACCTGCGGATGTAAAGAGCTCGGACCCTATCTTGAATATCTCGATATGGTCTTTGAACCGCTCCATAACTTCTGCGGCCTCATCATATCCCGGCACATCAATGGCAAGTATTATACGTTCTTCAGGTTTCATAATGTAAAACAGTCCTTGTATCCTTCAGTAATTTCACGCTTTCACGCTTTCACGCTTTCACGCTTATATAATGATCATAAGCTATCTGGGACCAGGTTTCCAGCCCTTCATAATATTCCTTCAGGCCGTCACGAGACACCCATTGCGCTGTCATCTTATCGTCCTCAAGCACCCTGTACTCAGAAGACCCGGCATTCATCACATACAGCAGACCGAGGTGCACCCTGCTGACGCTGTTGCTCTCATCATTTATAATACCGATAAAATCAAGAGTCCCCGGGGAACCTATCAGCACCTCTTCATTGAGCTCCCTGTAAAGGGAACCTGTTATAACGTTCTCCTCATGGTCGAGTGTCTCAGGATTTACATGCCCGCCTATGCCGAGTGAATATTTATTGTGAAGTCTTTTCTCACTCTGTTTTTTAGTCCTCTTGAGAAGAAGATAATTATCATTTTCCCGGACGATCACATATGGTATGACCTGCTTATGTTCAGGATCATACTCAGCCTTCTCTCTCGGCATAAAAGTATAGTTCCCGAGGATCTCAGCGTAGATCTCTTCACTGCGGCCCTTGAACAGCCCTGCATTCTTATGCTCAAGGTACGGCCTGAGAAGGCTGTTTTCTACAACCAGAACATCTTCCTGCATTACTCGTAAACTCCGTTTCTTATTGAATTCAAACGACTTTCAAAGGGTAACATTTAGCCCCATCATATTTCAACTGGATCATTGCCCGTGAAACGAATTAAGAATTACGACCCACGCACAACGAATACCGCTTCTCTGCTATAATTTATCCCATGCAATTTGATATATCTGTATTCCATGACGCTGCAAGGGCGTTTGAAAATAAGAGGGCCGGAGCATTCACATCGCTTTCAGGCTCATCAGGCGCGCTTCTCTTTTCATTAATTAAAACACCCACGCTGCTTCTTTTCGCAACGGAAACAGCGGCCTCCCAATTCCATAAAGACACGCTTTTCTGGTCAGGGCTTTTAAATGTACGTCCCCCTCTGCTGATACAGCCTGAAGGAGACTCTGAAAGGGCAAAAAATGTTTCAAAACTTTACAAACAGGACAACCGCAAGATAATAGCCTCTGTTGATGCAGCGCTCGCCCCTGTCTGGAGCAGAGATGAATTCCCGTGCTTCAGTATAGCAGGAGGGCTTCTTATTGAGAGGGACGAGTTTATTGCCGACCTTGCCAAGCAGGGTTATCTCATGGTGCCGGTTGTCTCGATGGAAGGTGAGATGAGCCTCAGGGGCGGGATCCTTGATATATTCCCCCCTGACAGGGAAAAACCCCTCAGGATCGAGTTTTTCGGCGACAAGATAGAATCACTCAGGTCATTTGATATAGACACACAGCTTTCTGACCATGAAATGAATAATGCTGTAATAACTCCTGCCATTGAACCCGAGGGAGGACAGGACCTCATCAAGTTCTCATCCGGATATGGACTGATAATCCATGAGCCTGATGATGTTAACAGGCGCTTTCCGGAGCTATACAGTACCCTTCTTGAAAAAGGCGCTGCCGGTTTCACCTCCCTGCCGCTTGAAGCTGAAGGTTTCAATACTGATATCAGCGGGGTCACGGGATTCGGACTCCTGCGTGAAGAAAGAAAAACAATCGATGACTTTGCGGAAAGGGTCGCTAAACTTGCCCGTAAATACTACATATTAATGGTATGTTCCTCTGAAGGACAGGTACAGCGACTGAAAGACCTTTTCTTTAACCTGGCAATTGATGCGCCCCTGCTTTCAGGCGGCAGGGTATTCAATTACATGCAGAGTCCGGCAATTACCCTGGGCGAGCTGAACAAGGGGTTTTCGTATAAGAACATCATCGTGCTTGCTGAAAGCGACATATTCGGCAAACGTCCCTCATACAAGCCCGCAAAAAAGTCCAGGGTCTCAAATCTCATTTCTTCCATAGAAGATTTCCAGGAAGGCGACTACATCGTCCATATGGAACATGGCATAGGCAGATATATGGGCCTGAAAAAAGAGCGTATAGAGGGAAGCGAGGACGACTTCATAATCATCGAATACCTTGAAGGCGGTAGACTGTATGTACCCTTGGACAGGATAAATGTTGTCCAGAAATACAGCGCGCCCGGAGGCAGGGGCGCAAAGCTCGACAGGCTCGGGAGCAAGACCTGGCAGAAGACAAAAACCAGGGTAAAGAAAAAGATAAAGGACATGGCCGAAAAGCTGATAAAGATATATGCCCGGCGCAAAGCAGCATCAGGCTATGCATTTTCTGAAGACTCGGAACTGCACAGGGAGTTTGACAACTTTTTCCCGTACGAGGCCACGCCTGACCAGCTGACATCCATCAATGAGATAAAAAAAGATATGGAAAAACATATACCGATGGACAGACTCCTCTGCGGTGACGTGGGCTACGGCAAGACCGAGGTCATAATGAGGGCCTGCTTCAAAGCGGCCTATGACTCAAAACAGGTAGCGGTCCTTGTCCCGACCACGATCCTCGCGGAACAGCATTACGAAACATTCACTACAAGGTTCTCCTCTTTCCCGATAAAAATAGACTTTTTGAACCGCTTCAAGACAGGGATGGAGAAAAAGGAGACCCTCAGGTCACTTGCAGCAGGAGATACCAGCATAATCATAGGGACCCATGCCCTTCTCGCCAAGACTATAAAATTCTATGACCTGGGGCTCCTTGTGATAGATGAGGAGCACAAGTTCGGAGTGACGCACAAGGAAAAGATAAAGGCTCTCAGGACAAACGTGGATGTACTCACCCTCTCGGCAACCCCGATCCCGAGGACCATGCATATGGCGCTGTCAGGCATACGGGGCATGAGCACTATCGAGACCCCTCCTGAGGAGAGAATGGCTGTGAAAAGCTCTGTGGTGCGGTACAGCCCGACTCTCATAAAAGAGGCTGTTCAGAACGAGATCGACAGGGACGGGCAGGTCTTTTTTGTACATAACCGCGTACACGACATATATGAGCAGGCGAACTTTTTAAGGACCCTTGTGCCTGAAGCCAGGGTAGGGGTAGCTCACGGGCAGATGCACGGGAAGGAACTCGAAAGTGTAATGCACAAATTCTTTCAAAAAGAACTGAACATCCTGGTCTCCACATCCATCATAAGTTCGGGCCTTGATATACCATCCTCCAATACCATTATGATAAACAGGGCGGACCACTTCGGACTTGCAGACCTTTATCAGTTAAAGGGCCGCGTAGGCCGTTCCAATATCAAGGCTTACGCTTATTTCATAGTGCCTGATGAGGAGACCATGTCTTCTGTGGCGCGTGAAAAGCTCCAGGCAATACAGGAGATGAACTATCTCGGGGCAGGCTTCAGGCTCGCAATGAAAGACCTTGAGATACGGGGGGCCGGAAATCTCCTCGGCGCTGAACAGTCCGGACATATCGGTGCCATAGGCTTCAGCATGTACATGGAGATGCTCGAAACGGCTGTTGCGGAACTAAAAGGAGAGGAACTGCCTCCTTCAATAGAGCCGGTAGTTGACCTTAAATCATCTGCTGTCATACCTGACGAATACATCGAAAATCCTGAGATCAAATTAAGTATCTACAGAAAAATATCATCTGCCAAAGATACTAAAACCCTTCATGACATCCATAATGAACTAAAGGACCGCTTTGGCCCTCCGCCTGAAAAGACCAGCCGGCTCATTGATGTTATGGAACTGAAAGTGCTTGCAAGGCAACTGTATATTCTGAAGATCATAAATACAGGCGGCAGGATAAGGATATTGTTCGCACCCGAAACACCGGTGAGTCCGGAAGACCTGTTCGCGCTTCATGAAACAAGAAAAGGCCGGATAAAATTCCTTCCGGAAGGCGGGATCGAACTCGGCCTCAAAGGCAGGAATTGGGATGACACTGTAAAAGAGATAAAAGAGGTAATGAAAGAGCTCGGCTGCAAGAGCCTTTCATAAACAGCCGCTAAAGACCTATCAGATCCAGTATACAGGAGAACGCATTATCCGAACCGGACCTGCTGCAGAAGAACATCACACTCAGGCCAAGTACCGCAACTGCTATCAGGAGCATCACAACAGGCGACCTAAGACCTTTTTTCTTTTCTTTTTCCTTGATAATGGAGTCCAGCGGCCTTTGAATATAATCATCTTTAGTTCTCTGCGGAACATCAGTTTTTTCTGATATTTCCATTGCAGGTTTTTTATTCATATTTTTCAGGCCCATCTTGTAGTGAAAGACCTCTTTTGACATGCCCATGCCTTCTGCGGCATTGTAGACATCATCAACATCAACTGCACTCTTTCCGTTCTCAAAAGCCGCATTAAGCGACCTGTCGCATAGCAGGTTCACCACGCGCGGCACACCATCTTTTCCAAAGGCCAGGCTCAATGCCTCCATGCCTGTATCTGAAAATATCGAAGGATTCCCGCCTGCCACATGTATACGATGAAGTATGTATTCACGTATCTTTTCAGGAGAGAGCCTGCCGAGCACCTCAAGATTCGCTATACGCTGTTTAAAAGGTTCCAGCTCCGGTCTATTTATGGTCTTAAGCAGTTCATCCTGACCAAGCAGGAGTACATGAACAAGCTTTGACGGCCCTTCTTCAAGGTTGTTAAGCATACGGATGCCGTCGATCACATCATCCGACATCAGGTGAGACTCATCTATAATAATAAGGCATTTAGTGCCGCCGGACCGTGCCTTGAGCAAAGCATCCCTTATGTCCCTGAGCACAAATGTCCTCTCCGTGACCTCAGACTTGATACCGAGTTCCTGTGCGATAAACATAAAAAGGTCCATGCTGCTTGCCGGAGGTTCAGCCATCCATATAAGCTTCAGATCATCAGAGAATTCCGAGAATATCTTCTGGCTGATGGTTGTCTTTCCGGACCCTATGGGACCGGTGACAACAACGAGCCCGCGCCCGGCATTCAGCGAATCTTTTATCCTGTTATGAATGCGCGCGTGTTCCCCCTCGTCAAAAAAGAACTTCGGGTCAGGCACATTCTCAAAAGGGAGAATATTAAGACTGAAATGTTCTGTATACATATATATTATGACTCCTTTTCTTCAGGCACAAGTCGGACCACAACCCTGCGGTTTCTGGCCCTTCCCTCAATTGTTTCATTCGTGTCCACAGGCTGTGTGTCACCGCGGCCTATGACTGCTATGGGCCCGGAAGGCACTCCATTTTGTATCAAAACAGCCGAAACCGCCTTTGCCCTGAGAAATGACAGCTCCATATTGTCTATATAACGCTTGCCGGCTGCCTGGCTGATAGGAATGCTGTCAGTATGACCTTCCACCACCACACCATACCCTGATGAACCGAGTATCTCTTCCACAGCCCTGTCAATAAGCGCCTTTAGTTCGTCATTTATCAGCACCTGACCGGAGCTGAACGACCCGCTCCCGAGTACAGCGAGCGTCCGCGGTCTTTTTTCAGTATCAGCAATAGACCTGATCTCGTCTTCCTTTATTATCAGCTTTGCCTGAAGGTCAGTTATAGCAGCCTGAAGCTCTTCAACCTCCGGGGACTTTTCCGCCTCTTCAGGGATTGCCGGAATTTCATTCAATGCAGGCTTTGTCTCGATCGAAGCTGACACATCCGGGCTAGCATGATATCCGCCGTTTACATCAGGGATCTCAAGTGCCCTGAAAAATATCAGACCAGAGAGCAGAAAACATACAATTGTAATGAAGTTTATTAGGTAGCGCATAGTTTATTAATGAAGTTTGAAACAATGAGTTATCTTAAATCATCTGACCGTATTATTTCAATAAACACCCGAAGTAATGTAACAGACCCCTATTCGGCATCAAAAATATTTCTATTATAAGGCGCCTTCAGTACCAGCAGATAAAGAAAACTGCCGCCGAATTCAAGCATTTCGGGGTTTTTGGAGGAAGGGATCATATTGACAAGCACTATTAATACTATAATGCTTACAACCTGGTACGGCGAGGGAAGAGGTACTGCCAAAGAATCCACCATATTCTTCACGCTCTCTTTTTTCCTGTACAGGAACGGGAGTACCAGAATATAAAAACCTGAAACAATACCGAGGATATTACTGAATATAAGTTTGTTCAGTTTCACCCCTGACACGGTCAGGTTATGTATATTCATTTCAGCCTGCGCATTATGCTCTTTGAACAAATCGGAGGATTCGATATTGAAAATACGCTGCCCCCATGATATCTCCTCACCGGCACCGAAAAGGAGCACGAGCCCGAGCATTACCGTTGCTGCAATGAAAATATAAGGCTTTTTTGTCCTGAGGCTAAATGCGCGCTTAAAGCATGTTACAGAACCATAGAACAGGCCGAAGAAGGTCAATGATTCTATAATACCGTCTTCAACCACATAGGCATTCTCAAAAAAGTCCTTATCGATAAAAGCCATGCCCATCCCTGCCGCAACAAGCGCAAAAACAAGGAAAAGAACATAAAATTCAAACGTGCTTACTTTTTTCATAATTATTACCTGCCCACAAGAAAAGTGTAATATCCAGCCCCTTACTAACTTTACATATCAGGATAAAAAAATCAATAAATATCTCATGCCGGCAGCGGGGCTTTTTTAGAAAATTGTTCTGGATACCATGATCAGGCAACATCAATTGCGCCTCTTTAAAAGAGATAGTATAACGATTTCAGGTGATTGTCAAATGGGAATGCAGCGCCACGGAATCGATGTTAATTACAGAGAGGCAGCAGTGGTAATTCATGAATTACCACTACATTATAAATTTATCAACAAGCTCGACCAGACTGCCTATCTCGGGTTTACTTATCTGGCCGTCAGCGCCGACAGATTTACACTTAATGGCCATCTCTCTATTGATAAGAGAAGAGAACACAAGACAGGGCAGCGCCCTCAATGAATTATGATTTTTAATGTTCTTTATCAGGCTCAGCCCGTCCATCTGCGGCATCTCGATATCAGTTATCACAACATCTATATGATCATTTATAGAGCTGAAGCCCTCTTGATTTACAAGAGAGTCCAGGTACTCCCATGCAACCATCCCGTCAGTAGCGGTATGGATCTTATAGCCCGCGCTCTCAAGCGTATTAACTATTATTTTAAGGATATATTTTGAGTCTTCCGCTACAAGAATGGTCTTTGTCGACCTGTCAAACTCAGGCGCCTCCTCAATAGCAATGTCCGCCTTACCCTGCATGGAACTGTCCGGACTGATATAAGCGGTGATCTTCTCAAAATCAAGCAGCAGGACCATGCGATCGTCAAATTTAACAATTGCCACCACAACTCCGTCCTCAGCGGCCACTGCCCCGGAAGGCGGCTCTATCTGCGCCCAGGAGAGCCGGCGGATAGTGTCCACAGCATCCACACAGAACCCTATTGTATTCTGGTTGAACTCACTGACTATCACATATGCCTTTGACTTATCTATCTCAACGGAACTGCCGAGGTATTTCGGCAGATTGATAATAGGTGTGACCTTGCCCCTGAGATTAACAACACCCTCCACTGCGGGGTGAAGCTCCGGCACAGGTATGACATTCTCAGGATATTTTATGATCTCCCGCACCTTTGCGACATTTATACCATATATATTACCGCTGATAGAGAATTCAACGATCTCCATCTCGTTTGTGCCTGCCTCAAGAAGTATCTTGGTATTATTCACTTTTTCAGTACCTGTCATCGCAATTCCCCTTTATTATTAGTAAGGTTGTTTCTATGTATATTATTACGGATGTTCGGGATGTAAACTTAAGAAAGATTCAGATATGAGGTACGGGGTAAGAGGTAAGGGGTGAGGGGTGAGGGGGTGAACCTCTAGCCTCTTACCCCTTACCTCTAACCCGTTTTTTTCTTACTTACCCGCTTAATTAGCAATATTCGGCAATTTTATAGTAAAGTTAATGTTGGCCACGGCCGGAACAAACAGACTATTACAGGAGATCATTATGAGTTTAAGCATAGGTATTGTCGGCCTCCCGAATGTAGGGAAATCGACGCTCTTTAACGCACTTACAAAAGCACAAAATGCTGCTGCAGCCAATTATCCGTTCTGCACCATAGAACCCAACAAGGCAATTGTTGCTGTCCCTGACAAACGGCTTGATCAATTATCAGAAATTGTAAAACCCCAGAAAGTGCAACATGCTGTCGTGGAATTTACCGACATTGCCGGTCTTGTAAAAGGCGCCTCAACGGGCGAAGGACTCGGCAACAAGTTCCTTTCGCACATAAGAGAGACTTCAGCGATCGTGCATGTTGTAAGGTGTTTTGAGAGCGAATCAATAATACATGTTGACGGCTCGGTTGACCCGCTGCGCGATATTGAGGTCATCAACACAGAGCTGGTGCTTGCTGATATCCAGGCGCTCGAAGCCAGGATGTCACGCCTTGACAAACAGGCAAGAGGTGACAAAAAGCTTCTGCCCATACTTGAAACAGGAAAGAAAATGCTCGAACACCTGAACACAGGCAACCCTGCCATCAGTTTTAAAGACAGGGACTCCGACACATTCAAGGAACTGATAAAAGAGACCCGCTTTATCACCCTGAAACCGGTCATATACGCGGCCAATGTTGATGAAGAAGGCCTTGCTGAAGACAACGAATATGTTACGACTGTCAGAAAGTTTGCTGAGGAGCAGAACGCGGAGGCAGTCAAGATCTGCGCAAAGATAGAAGAAGAGATGTCCGAAATGAGCGATGAAGAGCGCAATGAATTCCTCGAAGCGCTCGGCGCGTCTCAAAGCGGGCTTGAGCTGATAATACAGCACGGCTACCACGCGCTCGGGCTTATCAGTTATTTCACCGCCGGAGTTAAAGAGGTCCGCGCCTGGACGATCCAGCAGGGCTGGATGGCACCAAAGGCCGCGGCAGTGATCCATGATGATTTTGAACGCGGCTTCATTCGGGCAGAGGTCATCGCATTCAGCGACTTCATCGAATATAAAGGTGAAGCAGCAGCGCGCACCGCCGGCAAACTACGCACAGAAGGCAAAGAATACGTTGTAACCAACGGAGATGTGATGCATTTTCTTTTTAATGTATAGATGTCTTTTTACGATCCATTCATCCATATCATAAATATTCTGCAATATTTTTAACGTAGGGGCAATCCCCCTGTGGTTGCCCGGCATTGTCGA
>CBFDEG010000049.1:0-18888 GCA_965603765.1 uncultured bacterium
TCATTCATAAAAGGAGAAAAAGGATGAATACAAAAAACATCATAATTCATAGGATTATTTTCTTTTTTTGCATCTCGCTTTCAATCCTCTTTTCCTTATCCCTCATTTCCTGTATAAGTGAACGTGCAGAAGATAAAAAATATGTAATCGGCATCATCAATCCCAACCCCAGGTTAATGGCGGTAGTTGCAGGGTTTAAAACCGGGATGACCGGATACGGTTATGTTGAAGCTGAAAATATGACATATATAAATATAAGCGATTCAAAAAAAATAGATCAGGCCCTGGAGGATTTCAAAGAAAAGAAGGTTGATCTCGTTCTGACATTCACAACTCCAGCAACAAGGAAAGCTAAAAACTCTCTGAAGGGAACAAGTATTCCGGTTGTCTTCGGCACTTCCTTCGACCCTGTAAGCGGAGGGATAGTAAAAAGCCTTACAAACAAGGAAGAGAATATAACCGGCATCAAGGTCGGCGGCAATATGCAGAATGCCCTCCAATGGCTGATGGCAATCTCAAAAGGTGCCAGGCGCGTTTTTGTCCCTGTAAAATTCGATACAAAGGCGGCGACATTAAGCCTGAACGAACTCAAGGAAGCCGCAGTGAAACTCGATATTGACTTTGTTATAACGGAACTGCAGACATTGCAGGACCTGGAACACGCCCTCTCCTCGATGCCGGAAGACATAGGCTCGATCTTTATTGTTCCTTCGATATTTGTCGTATCAAACCTGAACACTGTCCTGGATGCGGCAGCTAAAAGAAAGCTGCCCACCGGAGCAGGGTCTGGACAATATAAAAATGGAGTAATCATAACATACGGTCAAAACCATAAGCGTTCGGGTGAGCAGGCAGGACGTCTTGCCCATAAAATTCTTCAGGGCACCCCGGCTTCCAGTCTGCCTGTCGAAACAGCAGACTTTTTCCTGGGCATTAATCTGAAGACGGCACAGGCAATAGGACTCAACATACCGTATGACATTGTAGACCATGCGGACTTTATTGTTCGTTAGTAATGTAATGTATTATATTCGGACCGCTTTGATTGAAAGTACATTTAACAGTTGGAGAAGTCATGAAGAATAAAAATAGTTTGAGCGGCAGATTCTTTTTTTTATTAACAGTTTTGAATCTAATGCTGATCGCTCTGTCTGCTTTATCATGCACAGAAGAGCGGTCTGTTAAAAAATATACCGTCGGTATCATTAACCCTAATTCAAACCTTGATCCCTTAGTGACCGGATTTAAGGAAGGAATGATCGCTTATGGATATATTGAGGGTGAAAACATCGAGTACATTGATGTGAACAGTGCCGCTGATATTGATTCTGCCCTGAAAACATTTAAAAATATAAATGCGGACCTCGTCATGACAGTCACCACTCCGCCTACGAAAAAGGCCGTGAACGCCTTAAAGGGGACCGGCATACCGGTTGTTTTCGGCACATCTTTCGACCCTGTAAGGGGAGGAATCGTAAGGAGCCTGACAAAGCAGGAAGGCAACGTAACAGGCATTAAGGTCGGCGGGAACATGCCAAAGGTACTCGAATGGCTGCTGGCTGTTTCACCTGACATTAAACGTATATTCGTTCCGGTAAGGTTCGATACAAGTGCCGCAAAGTTAAGTCTGGAAGACCTTGAAAAAACCGCTGACAAGCTTAATATAGACCTTGTAATATCAGCGGTCGAGACACATGATGATTTGCAGAAAGCACTCACTTCAATGCCTGAAGATATAGATGCTGTTGTTATCGTTCATTCGATCTTTATCGTGACACATTTCGATACCATTCTGGTGGAGGCCATGAAACGAAATATTTCGACAGGGTCCGGCCCAAGATTGTCTGCCAGAGGAGCAACTATTTCTTATGGACAGATTCAAATACATTCAGGGAAAAGGATCAGCAGGCTCGTCCATAAGGTTTTGCAAGGTACCCCTGCTTCCAGTATCCCGGTCGAACTGGCGGATTTCTTTCTTGGCGTTAATTTAAAGACTGCCCGCGAAATCGGCATTGAGGTCCAGCGGGACATTCTTGACCACGCTGACTTTATCGTACGTTGACACAGGTGATGTATATACACCCTTGAAATGTTCCGGTATATGAAAGTAAAAAACAGCATCAGAAAACGCATAATTTTATCGTACATAATCCTGTCGATCAGTCCCATTATATTGCTCGGCGGTATTCTGCTATGGCAGATATTTAGTGTCCAGCGAATACAGGCCGAGAACTTCCTTAGTGAAATATCTAAACTTGCCGCAAAAGAAATCGTATCCATAATCGAAGACATGAGAGATGAGATGTTCATCGGGAGCAAGTTTACGAAACTGGTAGAGATGGACCTTGAGGAGCAGTACAGAATACTTTCGAAGATACGTTCCTTTAAGGACAGCAAACATCAGGACATCATAAATGAAATATCCCTGCTTGACAGCAAAGGCAGGGAAACGATACGTATTTCGAGGTCTGATCTATTCACTGCCGATGATCTCCGCGAACGTTCCGGTACTGAAGTGTTTATAGTGCCTTCAATAAACAGAGAAACCTATTACAGCCCGGTATATTTTGATGAAGAGAGCGGGAATCCTCTGTTTACCATTAGCATACCGGTCATCGATGCTGTAACCGGCACCGTTGACGGAGTGCTCGCTTCTGAGATCCGCCTGAAATTTATATGGGAGATGATAGGCGACATAAAAATAGGTGAAACAGGGACAGCCTACATATTAAATGATGATGGAAGGGTCGTCGCTCATCCAGACCCTTCCGTTGTATTGAGAGGGACACTTTTCAACGGACCCGTAAAAGACGGTTTAGGGACAGGGCTGAACGGCACATGGTCCATCATAGTATCCGAGAACATACAGATCGGTCAGCAGGTACTTTATCTGCTTACGGAAATCCCGGTCTCCGAGGCATTAAAGCTTACCAAACGTTCATTATATATTATATCCGCTTTTCTCTTGTTGACTCTTTCAGGAGCATTCGCTCTTGGATATATTATTATGAAATGGGTCATCAAACCTGTTGAATCATTATCAAAGACAGCCAACTCAATTATCAACGGGAACCTCTACGAAAAAACGATAATATCGAGTAAAGACGAGATTGGAATCCTCTCCAACACTTTTAATGTAATGACCGCTAAACTCATAGAAACGATCCAGGCACTGAAACTGCGTATCGTCGAACGCGATTCCGCCTACAAAGAGATAAAGAAAGAGATGAGTGAGCGGATAAAGGCAGAAACATCCATGGAAAAGTCCCATGAAAGGCTGCTGATGGTCCTGAATAGTCTAAATGCAGTGGTCTATGTTGCTGATATGAAAACATATGAGGTTTTATTTATAAACAAGTACACCCGTGATGTGTTCGGAGATATAGAAGGAAACATCTGCTGGCAGTCTATGCAATCCGGCCAGAGCGCGCCCTGCGAATTCTGCACTAATGACAGACTGCTCGACTCGGACGGCAACCCTGCCGGAGCATATAACTGGGAATTTCAGAACACTGTTAATGGAAGGTGGTATTACCTTCAGGACAGGGCGATACGATGGGTCGACGACCGTCTGGTCCGCATAGAGATAGCCACTGATATTACAGACCGGAAAATGGTTGAACACCATCTCAAGTCATCTCTTGATGAAAAAGAGCTGCTGCTCAGGGAAATCCATCACCGGGTTAAGAACAATATGCAGGTTATCTCGAGCCTGTTGAGCCTGCAGGCGAACCAGATCGAGGACAAGCTGTATGTCGACAAGTTCAATGACAGCAAAAACCGTATAAAATCAATGGCCCTTGTCCATGAAAAGCTGTACCAGTCAAAAGACATGGCAAACATAGATTTCAACGATTATATAACAAGCCTTGCTAAGAGTCTGTTCCAGTTTCATGAATTTAGTGAAGGCAAAATTACTTTAAAGATTAACGCTGAAAAAATTTTACTTGGAATTGATACAGCCATGCCGTGTGGCCTTATCATCAATGAACTGCTTTCAAACTGTCTGAAGCATGCCTTCCCTGAAGGTAGAAAAGGGAACATCACCATAACCCTGAGCAAGACCGAAAATGAAGAGAATCCTGAGTACAACATTATTGTTAGTGATGACGGGATCGGTATACCCGAGAATTTTGATATAAGGAAAACGAGTTCATTGGGAATGGAGTTGATCTTTACCCTGGTTGAGCATCAACTGCAGGGAACACTCGAATTAGACAGAACAAACGGGACGGAATTCCGCATAATATTTCATGATATCAAATATACGCAGAGGACATGAAGTTGTTTAGTATTAGTGCAGCATTCTCTTGAGACCTGTCTAATTCTTAATTTTTTCTACCGTACTTCTGCACTGATAAATGGTAGGCGATGGCGGTTTCGAACCGCCGACCTCTGCCGTGTGAAGGCAGCGCTCTCCCACTGAGCTAATCGCCCTTTATACCGTTGATCGTTATTCGTGGATCTTAAACGAAAACAATAACATGAATATATTACAACACTTCTGAATCATATTATTATAATTATTTTCAAACGTTCTCGCTTAGGGCATATATCAATATGCCTGGCTTTTGCACTTCAGTTCTTCCGGGCTTCCCGGCTTCCGACCTTCAGCTCTTCCATGCTTCAGCACTTAAAAAACCGATTTTCTATATATTTTTATAGGTTTTTATAATATAATGTTGCCTATGCGAGTTATAGTGGTAGGTGCCGGAGAGGTAGGTTTTCAGCTGGCAAAGTGTCTTTCTATTGAAGGTATTGATGTTGTTGTGGTCGATACTGACAAGGAAAAGCTCAAGCGGATAGCAGAGGAACTTGATGTTGCCATGGTCGAAGGCGAAGGAGGTTCTCCTTCCGTTCTCAAGGAGGCCGGGGCTGATGAGGCGGATATCCTTCTTGCTGTTACCAATATGGATGAGACCAACATGATAGCCTGTCTTGTTGCAAAGGCCATGTTTCAGATACCCCGGAATGTTGCAAGGATAAGGAACCTTGAATACCTGTCTAACGAAGTTCTTCTGCAGAGCCTCGGCATTGACCCTGCTATCAGTCCTGAGGTTGAAGCGGCCAAAGCTGTAATACGTCTTATTGATGTGCCCTTTGCCGCTGATGTTGAGGATTTTGAGGGAGGAGCGGCAAGGGTCATAGGTTTTCGGATACCCGAACAATCAAAACTGATAGGCAGGGTTTTTAAGGACCTTGACCTGACAGACCCCAAAGTGCTTATTGGCGCTATTCAGCGTAAGAGTAAAATAATAATTCCTTCCGGTAATGACACACTCAAAATAAATGACATAATCTATCTCCCTGTCAGGAACGAAGATATTGACAGGGTATGTAAAAGTATAGGCGGGAACGCAACGCCTGCAAAAAGGGTCATGGTGCTCGGCGGCGGAAGGATAGGGTTTTATGTGGCCAAGGAGCTTGAGGAAAGGAACTTGAGCGTAAAGATAATAGACAGGGACATCGAAAGGTGCAAGTTCCTGCTTAAGTCTCTTAATAAGAGTGTTATTCTTCGAGGGGACGGTTCGGACCAGAAGCTGCTTGAAGAAGAAAATATCGCGGACATGGATGTTTTTGCGGCAATATCAAATAATGATGAACTTAATATTATGGCGTCTCTTCTCGCAAAAAGCCTTGGTGTCAGAAAGGTCATAACAATAGTCAATCGGACCGATTTTCTCCAGCTTGCCAATAACCTTGGAATAGAGGCTGTTTTAAGCCCGAGGCTTGCCACTGCCGGAACTATTTTAAAGTATATCAGGAGCGGTAATATCATCTCTCTTACCACCATTGCCGAGGGCAAGGCTGAAATAATGGAGGCAGAGGTCAGGGAAGGGTCGGTGCTTATAGGCCAGACACTGCGGGAGATAGAGCTTCCGAAGAAGACGCTTGTGGGGGCAATTGTAAGGAATAAAAAAGTAATTATCCCGTCCGGTAATGATATGATCTCAACAGGTGACAGGCTGATCATTTTTACCCTGCATGAATCCATTAAGCAGGTGGAAAAACTTCTTGTATGAATAGCGCTCTTGTCTTTAACCTGACGGGCGTTATACTTCTACTCTCTTCCGGTTTCATGCTTATTCCATTATGTACATCATTCTTATATAACGGCAGTGACCTTCCGGCATTCGGGCAGACGTTTGTAATAACGTTCCTTTCCGGTCTGCTCATATACTTCGTTACAAAGAGCAAAAAAAAGGTCGAGCTTAAGCACAGGGACGGTTTTGCTGTTGTCACCTTTAGCTGGGTTGCACTGTCACTGTTCGGAGCGCTTCCTTATATTCTTTCCGGGGCCATTCCTTCTTTTACCGATGCCTGTTTTGAGGCAATGGCCGGTTTTACCACAACAGGGTCATCTGTTATGAGTAACCTAGAGAGTCTGCCCAAAGGTATTCTGATCTGGAGGAGCCTTACTCAGTGGATGGGCGGGATGGGGATAATCGTCTTTTCACTCGCAATTCTGCCGATGCTTGGAGCCGGAGGCATGCAGCTGTTCAAGGCCGAGGTGCCTGAGATAGGAGTTGAGAAACTTAAACCCAGAATTGTTGATATGGCCAAGTCGCTCTGGTATATTTATGCCGGCCTTACCGCTGTCTTGATAATCCTGCTTTCAATAGCGGGCATGACTGTCTTCGATGCCGTATGCCATGCTTTTGCAACAATGGCAACAGGCGGGTTCTCAACTAAAAGCGCGAGTGTTGCCTCTTTTGAAAGCGGATACATTGATGTCATCATCACGGTCTTTATGTTTCTTGCCGGTATTAATTTTTCCCTGCACTTTTATGCACTCAGGGGTAATCTGTCACGTTTTGGCAAAAGCAGTGAATTCAGGTTTTACACTTCAGTGGTCATTGTGGCAACAGCTATTGTAACTATTAATATAATGAATGGCGGGGGGTATTCATTTTACAGTGCCTTGCGTTATGCCTCCTTTCAGGTCGTTTCGATCATGACAACCACTGGTTTTGCCACTGCTGACTATGAACTCTGGCCGGTATTGTCACAGATGCTTCTGATATCGCTTATGTTCTTCGGCGGGATGGTGGGTTCGACAGGAGGCGGTATGAAGCAGGCAAGGATACTTCTTATGTTCAAGCAGGCATACCGTGAGCTTTATCATCTGATACATCCCCGTGCATTGACAGCTTTGAAACTGGACGGGAAAAATGTGGCCAAGGAGACGCTGGGCGGCATATGGGGCTTTCTGTTCCTTTTTATTCTTTTGGCAGTTGTGGCGACACTTTTAATGACAGCTCTCGATGTGGATCTTGTGACCTCCGCAAGTACCGTGATATCTTCAATGGCAAATGTAGGCCCGGCTCTTGGCTCTGCCGGTCCTTCTGAAAATTATTATTCACTTCCGGCTGCCGGCAAATGGGTGCTTTATATGTGTATGTTGATAGGAAGGCTCGAAATATATACGGTCATACTGTTATTCATGCCTATGTTCTGGAAGAAATGACAGATGATAATTGTAATGTATTAATAATATTGTTGTTTTTGTGATATGAATCGTATGCGTTTATTTTAAAAGTATTGTATTATTCAATATAAAACAGCTTGACTTTAGTTCTTGAAAATAATGTTATAGCATTAAATTAAAGGATTTCAAAGGTTCTGCCGAATTTAATATAAGGACTGATCAGGGAGCGGGAAATATTTTCCAGGAATTATGGATATTCTAAAAGACAGCATGAAATTCTTAACAGATCTGGTAGGTAAGAAAAACATATTCGGTCTGGATATTGGTTCCAAACATATAAAGGCCGTTCAGGTAAAGGAAATCAACGGCACCTACCAGCTGGAACGATTCGGTATCACACCGCTTCAGCCGGAGCTTATAGTTGACGGTTCGATTCTTGACTCTGCCAGGGTTGTTGAGGCCATCCAGGAACTTGTTGCGAACGCCGGCATTACTTCAAAGGATGTGACACTGTCTGTTTCCGGACACTCTTCTGTAATCATAAAGAGAGTTGCATTGCCTCAGATGACAGAGGATGAACTGGACGAGACAATAAGGTTTGAGGCGGAGCAGTACATACCGTTTGATATTGAGGACGTGAACCTTGATTTCCAGATACTCGGGCCCGGGGAAGAAGAGAACATGATGGATGTTCTTATTGTGGCTGTCAAGAAGGACAAGATAAATGAGTATGTGTCTGTCGTTAAGGAGGCCGGACTTAATCCTGTAATAGTTGATATTGACGCATTTGCCCTTGAGAATACATATGAGCTGAACTATGAGATAAAGGAAGAGGGAAATATTGCGTTGGTAAACATCGGCGCAAGCATGATAAATATTAATATTTTGAAAAGCGGTGTTTCTGTCTTTACAAGAGACAGTTCAGTGGGCGGCAATATTCATACTGAGGCACTGCAGAAGGAATTTACCGTTTCTTACGCTAACGCGGAAAAACTTAAACAGGGAGAAGCAATAGAAGGTATTGCGCAGGAAGATGTGGACAATGTTCTTGAAAGTGCGTCCGAGGACATCGTTGCAGAGATCTCCCGTTCATTTGATTATTTCAGGGACACAACGAACTATGAGAATATAGATGAAATTGTCATCAGCGGTGGGGTGTCATTGACCAAAAAGTTCAATGAACAGCTTGCCGAGAGAACAGGCATTCCAGTGAATGTTCTGCTGCCTTTTAATAATATTGACGTTCCGGAAACATTTGATAAGGAATATATAGAGAGTATCGGGCCGTTGATCGTGGTTGCCGCAGGGCTGGCTATGAGGAGGGTCGGGGATAAATGATACGCATCAATCTTCTTCCTTCCGGCAAAAAAAGGGCCGTGGTGATTCCCCCGGTTATTATGTACGGTATTATCGCACTTGTAGTGCTCTTTATAATAATGACAGGTTTTGCCATGTATCAGGGCGGGAACATTTCTGATCTTGAAGCTAATATTTTTGTAAAGGAACAGAAGCTTAATCAGCTTAAGGTGGTTCTTACAGAGGTCAAGAATTATGAGAGGGACAATGATGAGTTTAGAAAGAAAACCGCTATAATCGAACAGCTGACAAAGAACCAGATAGTGCCGCTGAGGCTGCTTGATGAAGTAAGCGCAAAGCTGTCTAAGGGTGTATGGATCACTGAGCTGACAGACCGAGGCGGGGCTGTAAGCATCAAAGGGTATGCATTTTCTAACTCAGACCTGGTCGGTTATGTCCAGAACCTGAAGGAATCTAAGTACTTTGTTGATGTTATGCTCGTGGAGTCAAGACAGGATAATATAGATAATTATTCTGTGTATAAATTTACACTTACATTTAAGGTTAAGGTATGAATATTCCGGCTAATTTAATCATCAATCTAAATAAACTGAAGACATTGCCGCAGAACGCTCAGATAGCTATTGCAGTGGTCCCCTCGGTCCTTATTGTACTGCTCTTTGTTTTTCTCATTTTTATCCCGAGGAGTGAAGAGATCAGCGCATTGGAGATAAAGGTCAGCCAGCTGGACAAGGAAATTGTCAGCAGTGAGAACAAGATAAAGAGGCTCGATTCTCTTATTGTTGAAAATAAACTGTTAAAAGAAAAACTCGCAAGGCTCAAGGACAAGCTGCCAGAAGAGAAAGAAGTGTCTGTGCTTCTGAAGCAGATATCAGAGCAGGGTCTCAGGTCAGGGCTGGACATCCTTTTATGGAAGCCTGAGGCCAGGCGGAACGATCCGCAGGGGCTTTATGTGGAGATACCTGTTAAGGTGAATGTGATGGCCGAGTATCATAAACTTGGTGATTTTTTGAGTCACATAAGCCGGCTTCCCCGTCTTGTAAATATTTCCAACCTGCACCTCAGGGTTAAGGCCGGCGAGCAGGGTAAGGGCGGCGGTTATATCAGTACGGATTTTACGGCAAGCACCTTTGCATCAACGGGTGTAAAAGCTGCTTCGGCAGCTCCGGGGCAATAATATGAAAGTAATTATGAACTATAAGAAACTGGCAAGCGCATGTATGTATGGACTGTTAATAGGTGCGTTTGTTTTGCTTGCGGGCTGTCAGGACCCGCCTCTTCAGGTCCCTAAAAAACCTGTAAGGGCCCAGGTTCCGGCTGCTGCTGTTATGCCCCAGCCTGCAGTGCTTCAGGAATCTGCGGGGGACAAAGGTTATATCTATGACCAGAACGGGCGGCGTGATCCTTTTATGCCGCTGATAACTCCGAAGAAGAGCGTTCAGCCCCGTGATGATGTAAAGGCCGGGACCATTGAAAGTTATGATGTGAAGGAATTTTCTCTTTCAGCTATTGTAAAGAAGAGGGATGGTAATTATGCGCTTCTTGTTACCCCTGATAACCGGTCTTTTACTGTAAGCGTTGGAACTGTGATCGGATTGCATGGAGGAGAAGTGGAAGAGGTTACAGACGATAAGGTCGTATTGGTAGAGAATTCAAAAGATTACAGGGGTAAGTTAATACAAAAAAAGGTAACCCTTGAGTTTCATAAAGGAGATTAAGATAATGTTATTCAGGAAATTATTTTTAATAATTATTGTATTTATAATATCCGGTTTTCCTGTGCTTATTGCGAGATCTGAGGTCCAGCCAGGTAGTAGTTCGGAGGTCACATACATTGGTGTCAATGATGTTGAAGGGACCACAGAAATAGAGATAAAGAGCAGTTCTTCATTTACCTACACTATATACAGGCCTTCTGATCCTTATAAGGTCGTAGTGGAACTCCAGGATACGGCACTGGGTGCATTCAATGAAAAAATAAGGTTTGACAGGGCGGGTGTACTTGAGATAACCCCTCTGACCGATGAAAGCATGCCGGATAGTGCCAGGCTGGAAATTGCGTTAACAACACCTGCTGATATAGAGCCTAAATACAGCGAAAATTCACTTATACTTGTTTTTGAAAACCCTGATGCAGGTATGACAGAAGAACTTGACGCGTCTTTTGATGAAGAAGGTATGGATACTTCAGGTGAAGCTGATAAAGATGAAAAAGAGACCGTAGATGCGGTGGAAGCTGCTGTTGAAAGCGTTGATGAAGCGGAAGAATCTTTGGTGGACATGGAATCCCTGTTCAGGGAAATAGAGGGAATGTCAGAAGTATATGATGAGGAAGAGCAGACCGGAACAGGTGGAACAACCGGGGATTATCAAGCTCCAAAATATACAGGAGAGAAGATATCAATAGACTTCCAGGACGCTGAACTTGTTCATGTATTCAGGCTTCTTGCTGATGTCAGCGGGTTCAATATAGTTGTCAGCCCTGATGTTAAAGGTAAATTTTCAATGAAACTGCTGGATGTGCCGTGGGACCAGGCACTCGATGTGATATTGAGAAACTATCAGCTTTCTCAGACCGTTGAAGGCAATATTATAAGGGTGGCCCCGACATCAGTGCTCGCAAGAGAAGAAGAGGCAATTGCCCAGGCAAGGGACTCACAGGAAAAGTCTGGCAATCTTGTGACAAAGATATATCCGATCAACTACGCAAATGTCTTTGAACTTAAGAAGGCAATAGAAGATGCAAAGATACTTACAAAGAGGGGTTTTGTCAGTGTGGACTCAAGGACAACCTCTGTGATAATAAAGGATGTTGATAAGAAACATAAAGTGTATGAAGGCCTTATAAGGGTCCTTGATATACCGACCCCGCAGGTGAGTATAGACGCAAGGATAGTGGAAGTAACAACCGGCTTTACAAAGGAGCTCGGTATACAGTGGGGCGCTCATGTAATGCCTAATCCGCAGACCCAGATATCGGGCACCGGTCTTGCCGGGGACTCGGGTTTCTTTTCACAGAACCCGCTGCTTGTTAACCTTCCTGCTACTGTGGGCAGGGGTTCAGGCGGTGCGATAGGTGTGGGGTATATAGGTGCAGGCGCACTCAGGGCCCTTGATTTCCAGCTTTCTGCAATGGAGTCTTCGGGTAAAGGTAAGGTAATATCCAATCCGAGGATAATAACAATGGACAATCAGGAAGCTGTTATCCGTCAGGGTAAGAAGATACCGTATGAGACTATATCGGACCAGGGAACAAAAACAGAGTTTGTTGACGCGGCTCTGGAACTTATAGTTACTCCTCATATAACCCCGGATGGCACCATTCTTATGAACCTTGAAGTAAAAAAGAACGAAGCTGACTTTTCACAGACATCCGGTGATGTTCCGACCATTGACACAAAAGAGATCGTTACACAGGTTCTGATAAAGACCGGTGATACACTTGCTATCGGAGGTATATTCAAAACAAACAGGACAAAAGACCTCGCTTCTATTCCTGGACTCGGTAATATACCTGTCCTTGGATGGCTTTTTAAAAATGAGAAAAAAGTAGATGCAGTGTCAGAAATCCTCATCTTTATTACACCGAGGATGATTGACCGGGTCGCTTCCAGTGAGTAGGATGACCTTGAACATTATGATAAAATTAAGAAACAGACCGGTTCTGCCGATATATATTAAAGAGATATTAGTCGATCATTGCGGGAGGCATTAATGATAAAAAGATTTCTATTACTTATAAACAGTATTATTCTGGCCTTTATGTTTCTTGGCTGTGGTGGAGGTACTGATCCTTCTCCTGAAGGGTCTGAGATCACATTCGGTTCCGGAGATATTGAAATAACTGATGGAGGCGCTACGGTATGGGATGATGGCTATGTTAATGTTATTGTGAAAAATGAAGAGGGAATACCACTTAATAATGTGGAATTAGTTATATCATATCCATGGGCAGCGCCAAGTCCGGGTATACCGGGTACCGGCTTTCTTGTGCAGCTTTATGACGGGGATGATAACCCAAAGAATTCTCCAATGACTGTAGAAACAGATGAATATGGCACATTTTACTTGCATTATGGTTATCTGAGAGGAAGTCTTGAATACTTCGGTGACCTATCCGTTGTTTCAGGCTCTGCCTCTGCTTCTATAGAAATCAAGGTAAGTGTGCCTTCGTCATAATATCCTGATACATGAATATTTCAAAAAGGCCCTGCTTTAAGCAGGGCCTTTTTTTATTTAAGAAGCCGGTTTTCTTTCCTGATATTATTTTTTCTATATGATAAAATTAATCCAAATTTAAGAGGTAATAAATGAATAAATTAAGATTTCTGACAGCTGGAGAATCACACGGCAGGGCATTGACCTCGGTCATTGAAGGGCTGCCTTCCGGTATCTCTGTTTCTGCTGAAGACATAAATGCTGACCTTGCACGAAGACAGAAGGGATTCGGCAGGGGCGGCCGTATGAAGATAGAGACTGACAAGGCGCAGATACTCTCTGGGATAAGGCATGGCAGGACGCTCGGCTCAACAGTGTCGTTGTTGATAGAGAACAAGGACTGGGCGAACTGGGAAGATATAATGGGTTCTGAGCAGATAGACCCGAAACTCAAGGTTCGGGACCCGAGGGGCCTGCCGGTTACAAGGCCGAGGCCGGGACATGCTGATCTTTCGGGCGCCCTGAAATATGATCATAGGGACATACGGAACATTCTTGAACGTTCAAGCGCTCGGGAGACAGCCGCAAGAGTGGCAGTAGGCGCAGTAGCCAAAAGCCTGCTGGCTGAGTTCGGTATATATGTGTACAGTTATGTGGCTGAAATAGGCGGCGCGGGTCTGAAGGGCTCTGAGCAGATATCATGGGCCTCGAATGAAAAGGCATATGCTGATATGTTCAAAAAGGCAGAGGCTTCAGAGGTCAGGTGTCCTGATGCCGGGGCCGAAGAAAAGATCATCCGCAAGATAAAGGCGGCAATGAAAAAGGGCGACACACTCGGCGGTCTGTTCGAGGTTGCGGTATTCGGAGTACCGGCAGGACTCGGGAGCTACAGCCAGTGGGACAGGAAGCTTGAGGCAAGGATCTCATATGCCATCATGGGGATCCAGGCCATAAAAGGTGTTGAGATAGGAATGGGTTTTGGAGTTGCTGAAAGGCCCGGTTCTGAAGTAATGGATGAAATATATTTTGGCAAAACAACAGGGTTTCACAGAAAGACCAATAATGCCGGGGGCATTGAGGGCGGGATGAGCAATGGTATGCCGATAATAGTAAGGGCCGCCATGAAGCCTATCCCTACGCTTAAGAGCCCGCTTGCATCAGTGGACATTGAATCAAAAAAGAAGTTCGAGGCCGCGTACGAGAGGTCTGATGTCTGTGCGGTTCCTGCAGCATCTGTTATCGGTGAGGCTGTCACAGCAATAGTCATTGCAGACAGCTTTCTCGAAAAATTCGGCGGTGACAGCATTAAAGAGATAAGGCGCAACTATGAAGGATATTGTAAGCAGATAAAAGAATTTTAAATTACAAATAACAAGCATCAAATAACAAATAAATCTCAAATTCCAAATTTCAAATAATAGATCTCAAATGTGTTAGTTTTTTGGGTCATTGTCTGTTTGGTATTTGGAGCTTATTTGTATTTTGTTATTTGAAATTTGTTAATTATCTTTGAGATTATAGGAAAAAGTTATGAAAATAGTATTAGCTGGTTTTATGGGAACAGGTAAGACCTCGGTCGGCAGGGAGCTTAGTGAAAAGCTTGGATGCCGGTTCATTGATACCGATGTTCTTATTGAAGAGAAGGAGGGGATGACCATCTCCCGTATATTCAGGGAAAACGGAGAGAGTTACTTCCGTGAAGTTGAACGATTGGTTGTTGAAGAGGTCTCAAAGATAAGTGATGTTGTTATTGCTACCGGCGGTGGGGTCATCAAGGACATTAGAAATGTTGCCAACCTCCGCAGGAGGGGTATTATTGTCTGGCTTCAGGCAGACCCCGAGATAATCTTAAAACGGGTCATGGCCGAAGACGGTACGAGACCGCTGCTTGATGTTGAGGAGCCTCTTGATGAGATAAAAAAACTGCTTGCTGAAAGACTCCCCCTTTATGAACAGGCTGATATGCCTGTTGATACAAGCTATATTACAGCTGAAGAGACTGCTGATAAGATAATGGAAATGCTCGGCATAGACGGGCAGAACGTTATCGTTGACCTCGGTGAGAGAAGCTATGACATTCTCATAGGGCATAAGATGCTGAGCAGGCTCGGTGTAAGAGTGAAAGAGTTCAGGCCTTCCAAGGTCGCGATAGTCAGCAATAAGACAGTATTCCCGTTATATAAGGATGTGATCCTTAAATCATTAAAGCAAGCCGGTATCGAACCCGAGATAGTGCTCATCCCTGACGGGGAGGAATACAAGGATCTTCTCTGGTCTTATAATATTCTCGGAGAACTTCTTAAGGCAAAGTTTGACAGAAGCTCGCTTCTCATCGCGCTTGGCGGAGGAGTTATCGGCGACATAACAGGCTTTGCCGCCTCCACATATATGAGGGGCATCAGATTCATTCAGGTGCCTACCACACTTCTTTCGCAGGTGGACAGTTCAGTCGGGGGCAAGACAGGCGTGAACCATCCGCTCGGCAAGAACATGATAGGGGCCTTTTATCAGCCCTCGTTAGTAATGATAGATGTTGATACATTAAAGACCCTTCCGAAAAAAGAATTCGCCGCTGGAATGGGAGAGGTTATAAAATATGGTGTTATAGATGATGCCGAATTTTTTAATTATATAAAAGATAACCACGATTCGATAACCGGACTTGAAGACAGTATAATACATGTTGTAAAACGCTCCTGCGAGATAAAGGCGGATGTTGTGTCAAAGGACGAGCGAGAGGCCGGGCTCAGGGCGATCCTCAATTACGGACATACGGTCGGTCATGCAATAGAGACAGTTACCGGATACAAGAAGTACCTGCATGGAGAGGCTGTTGCCATAGGCATGTGTGCTGCCGCAGAGATCGCTGTAAAGATGGGACTGCTTAATAAAGAAAGTGTGAAGATGATACGGGAGCTGGTTGCCATGTATGACCTTCCAGCTGACATCCCCTCAGAGCTTGTCCCGCAGGCTCTGATAGATGCAATGGAGATAGACAAGAAGACAGAGTCCGGCAGGCTGAAGTTCATACTCCCCGAATCTATCGGCAGTGTCAGGATAGAGGATGATGTTGACAGGGAGCTTATCAGGGAAGTTCTTTCTACTAAATAGATCAGCAAATAACGCATAAGGCCTTTGTCATTTTTTAAAATTATTAATTGGATGAATATTACAGTTATATGCGGATGGTTTTGAATTTATAGATTTTACGCTAAGATTGTTTTACCTTGCGATCAAGGTATCCAGAATACTTTTAAAAAATGACAAAGGCCTTATGCGTATGCAGTATCCTGTGCAGTTTAGTTTAAACGTAAAATAAAGAACGCTCAACAGGAGGTAGAAATTGAAGAAATTAATAATGGGCTTGATAGTCGGAGTAATTATAGGCTTGTGGTTCGGCATTAACATCGGCCGGGATGAACCGCTTTTCAGTAACCCCCTGACAGAAAGAAGCATACAGGAAAGACTGATAGATTCAGGTGGTGAGCTCATTGAAAAAGGCGGGGAGATCGTAAAAGAATAAAGCCTGCTCTTAACAGCCGTAAATCTTTTGATATTGACATCTGCTCGTACATGTGTTTTAATATTTATCACAAAGCCACGAAGGCTTACACGGTCAGTAGACCGTAAACACCTTCGCGGCTTTTTTTGTTTTTATAAAGGAGAATATGAGTTATGCATATGGCGGACGCATTATTATCACCCTCTGTCGGGGCCACATTCTGGGCAGGATCTATCGGCGCAATGACCTGGTGCTCACGGAAACTGAAACAGGGAGCTGATGATAAACTGATACCCCTTATGGGCATTCTCGGCGCATTCATCTTTGCGGCGCAGATGATAAATTTTACGATACCCGGCACCGGCTCAAGCGGACATATCGGCGGCGGCATGATACTGGCCATACTGCTCGGCCCGTACGCGGGGTTCATTACCATAGCGTCTGTTCTTACGATACAGAGCCTCTTTTTTGCTGACGGCGGGGTGCTTGCCCTCGGCTGCAATATATGGAATCTCGGGTTTTTCCCCTGCTTTATCGCATATCCTTTTATATTTAAACCGCTATGCGGAGACAGACGAAGCGCAAGGACATTGACCATTGCATCGGTCATAAGTGTTGTTGCGGCCCTCCAGATGGGCGCGTTCAGTGTTGTTTTAGAGACACTGTTCTCAGGCAAGACCGAGCTTCCGTTCAATACATTTACAGCAACCATGCTGCCTATACACCTGGCCATCGGCCTGGTCGAGGGTTTTATTACGGCAGGTGTTGTCAATTATGTAAGGATTGCACGTCCTGAAATAGTTGAGAGTGCGTTCGGTTCAAGGCCTTCCTCTGTTTTTTCAATAAAAAAGGTAGTGGTAACGCTCGGGATCGTGACCCTTTTAACCGGTGGTCTGTTCTCATGGTTCGCTTCTTCAAACCCGGACGGTCTGGAGTGGTCAATAGAGAAGGTTGTGGGAAGTCCTGAGCTTGAAGCACATGAAACAGGTATAGTACCCCTTCTTGAAAAGATACAGAAAAAGACAGCATTCCTGCCTGACTATGATTTCGCGTCTGTTAAAGAGAGTGAAGATGTACCGCCTGTATCCAATATTGGTGTCTCTGTCTCGGGCATGCTCGGCAGTGTCATGGTCATTGCGTTCATTGCCCTGTTCGCAGCTGTGATGAAGATGTTCAGAAGGAGCAGGGCTTGATAAAGAGCGGCTCCGGGCTATGATCTCTTTTGACAAAGAATATTTCAATATAGGCCATCTTGATACCCTGTCCTACAAACAGACGGTCATACACAGGATAGACCCTGTAATAAAGCTTGTTGTGACCCTTGTGTTCATCCTTGCAGTTGTATCATTTCCCAAGTACGAGGTTGCGGGCATGCTCCCGTTCTTTCTCTTCCCGGTCTTCATCATCTCAGCAGGTGATATCCCCGTGTCAGTGGTACTTAAAAAGATAGTGGTCGTATCTCCGTTCGTGCTGCTGCTCGGCATATTTAATCCGATAATGGACACAAGGCCTCTGTATGATTTTATGGGCATCTCTGTCAGCGGCGGGTGGGTGTCATACGCGTCAATAATCCTGAAGTTTGTGTTGACGATAAGCTCCGCGCTTCTGCTTATTGCGACAACATCATTTCCGGGGATATGCTCTGCGCTCGAAAGATTGAAGATGCCGAAGATATTTGTTGTTCAGCTGCTTTTTCTCTACAGGTACATATTCGTGCTTGCTGAAGAGACAATGCGGATAGTGCGCGCAAGGAACATGCGGACATTCGGCAGGGGAAGCAGGGACATTAAGATGCTTATCAACATAATCGGCGTTCTGCTCATAAGGAGCATCGAACGTTCAGAGAGGATATACCAGTCAATATGCTCAAGGGGTTTTGACGGCCAGATAAGGATGCTGAAGGACTTTAAGATCGGGCCTGCTGATATATGCTATGCCCTGATAACTATTACACTGTTTTTTATTTTCAGACAATATGATATACCCGGTATTCTTGGAGGATTGTTTATATGAGTCACCATGTAATTGATTTTAATGATGTACATTTTTCATACCCTGACGGAACCAGTGCCCTGCAGGGCGTGAGCTTCAGGATAACCCACGGCGAGTCGGTCGGCCTTGTGGGCGCAAACGGCGCCGGCAAGTCCACGCTCATATCCCACATGAACGGATACCTCATGCCCTCAAGCGGAGTCATAACAATAGGCGACCGTCAGCTCGATAAAAGTTCGCTAAATGAAACAAGAAAGAGCGTGGGCGTTGTGTTCCAGAACCCCGATGACCAGCTCTTTATGCCGACAGTATTTGATGATGTGGCATTCGGGCCGCTCAACCTCGGACTCCCGAAAGAGACAGTTATAAAAAGGGTGGAAGATGCCCTGACAACAGTCGGCTGTCTCAAACTGAAAGACAAACCGCCCCATCACCTCTCGCTCGGCCAAAAACGTGCGGTAACAATAGCCTCTGTGATCGCGATGCAGCC
>CBFDEG010000050.1:0-18197 GCA_965603765.1 uncultured bacterium
GGATCATTGGTTCTTCTCCCTCTGGTTCTTCTATGTCCTGGCTTGCATGCATCATCAGCACAATTTTTTCAGCATTAACCCAGTTTTCATGTTCCCGGCCTGCAATGCAGCCGCTTTTTTCATAAAGTTCATAAGCCATCTTTGCTATTTCTTCGTGTAAATTCATTTTCTCCTCCTCATAGATCTTTATATAAATATAGCACCATAGGTAATGCGATTCAACTCTTGACAGGGTTATCTGAAGATAGATGTATCTATCGGGTCCGTAGCGTTCTGCTGCATTCATACCTCATCTTTCATAACATATATATCACTTAATGCAGCCCCCGTCTATTAAATAAAGTTAATAAATACATTAGATAATTTCGTAAGCGGGCGGTTGGTCCGAGTTTTTAGGTATCTTTTTGAAATATAAGAGTTTTTAACGTTCTGCGTAGTTCTATGTTTTTCTCTGACTTCTGCATTTTTTTAAATTCTGTGATATGCGATACATGCTTTCAACAGGATCTTGAGTATCATACAGGCGGGAAGGGAAGGGAATTGCATGCATAACGAAGCTTGCGAACAGGATGCCTTCGATCAGAAATCCGGTATGTTCAAAAGAATAGCAGGGTTTGTGAAAAGCTTGTTCAGGAGGGACCGTGATCATTCGGCTATGGTGCTGCAGGCCAGGGTCTACAGGAACTTCGGTATGTCCAAAGAGACCGTAAAGGCCTATGAAAAAATTGTAAAGATCAACCCCGATAATGCCGAGGCTCATTATGAGCTTGGCACTGTATATCTTGAGCAGGGCAAGAATAAAGAGGCTGTAGAGTCATTAAAACAGGCTGTCAGTAACAGGTCGAAATATGTGGAAGCGCTTTATAAGCTCAGCATTGCCTACGGAAATCTCGGCAGGATCAGCGAGGCCATCAGTACCACCAAACGTCTCATAAGTATAAAGCCTGATTTTCTGAAGGCGTATAAGAACCTGGGTGTTTTTTACGGGAAGGTCGAGATGTACAGGGAGGCGATAGATGCCTTGAAATCGGCTGTCAGGATAAAACCTGAGGATGCGGATACCCGGTACAGGCTTGTAAATTCACTCTTGGATGTTTATGAGATGATTCCTGCCCAGCAGGAGTATGAAAAACTCAAAGAACTCTCCCCCGGGCTTGCCTTGAAGATCAAGAACAGGCTTAAATAGTTTCAGGCCCATAAAAAGCCAGCTGGGTTCAGTTTGTGAGATGCTTAAAAAAATATTATTTTCTTCTGTATAATCCTATTATCTGAGTGTGTGAAATGATATGTCCTTTCATGGATCTTTCCAGGTCACCCTTTTTTGAATCAGGGCTTAATTCCGGCAGGGTATCCAGTGCATATAATTTGAAAAAATATCTATGCGTACCTGATGGTGGACAGGGACCTCCGTAATCATGCTTTCTAAAATCATTTATCCCCTGTTTCGCTCCTTCCGGAACCCTGTTCTCTTTTATTTCTTTTGTCCCCGGAGCAATGTTCCATAAAACCCAATGCACCCATGTGCCCATTGGAGCATCAGGGTCATCAACTATTAATGCCAATGACTTTGCACCTGTTGGAACATTTTCAATTACAAGAGGAGGACTCATATCCATTCCATCACATGTATGTTTTTTGGGTATATTGTCATTGTTCTCAAACGCAGGACTTGATATCTTTAATTCTCCCACCTTCTTAACCTCCTTGCTTACAGGGTTGGATACGGGGAAAAATGCAACGATTAATATATAGAAAATAAATCTGTCATCAATACTGGATAGACTTAATGGTCATAATATTCAAAACATTTACATATTGAATCTCGATGCTATTGTAATTTCATCGTTAGATTATTTCTCATAATAATACAGCTAGTTATTCACATCAGGAATGATCAGTTTTTGTCCGGGATGAATAATTGATCCTGATCCTTCTAATTCCAGGTTGTTTGCTTCTGCTAATCGTCGAGGTGGCACACCATGCCGTTTAGCAATTGCAGAGATACTATCTCCTTTTTTCACCACATACATGAGCGGCTGTGATCCTGTGATCACCTGTTCTGCATACTCTTCAGGCGTTACGGCTTCTTCGGTTTCCGCAGCCTCTTTTTCAAATCTTGGTATTGCCCAGTCTGTCAGATCTTCTTCCGGCTCCCTGGTGCAGCCGGGAAACCCGAGAACCAATACCCCGAGAATTAAAAATGATAATACACGTCTCTTCATGGCTTTTCTCTTTTCCAAGGATGTTTAACTTCTTGGATAAAGTATATCACGAATTTCATCCGCCCGAATTGAGAACAAGCCTTTACACGGGTGACGCCGCCCACACCATGAAAAAGTATATGATGATTTTATCAAGAGCAAGCATTATAAGGTGTTGAAAAAAGCCGGGAGAGGGCCTGTATGTATAACCTGCCATGGATCTCTTGTTACGGATGTGTATTATACATCGATCGTTTCAAGCACGTGTGTCATGTGTCATAACCAGCAGACTCAAAATTATCCGGAAGTGCTAACAAAGATTAAAGAGGAGAAGGGGGAGCGGTCTGCTTTTCATTGTGACAGGGTGCTAATGATTTTTTAATAAAAGATGAGAATCAACATCCAGAAGGCTGTTACAGTTAACATATCTGCACATCCATTCCATACAGGCTTTTCTTCAATTGAGCAATGACCTCTTCTGTGAATTCCGGGGAAAGCCATTTCTCCATTTTGTGTTTGCGGTATATCCATTTTGTCTTATCTATGTAGTTCATTCTGTCAATAAGAACCCTGTCAGCATATGGAGCGATCATTTTTGCAAGGCGCTCAGGGGCCATCGGGAGAACAGGTCCGATAAAAACATACGTACTGATACCTGCTGCGTGCAGTTTTTTCAGGGCATCTATACGCGCGGGGATAGAAGGGGCGTGAGGCTCAAATATCTTTCTCACTGCATCGTTGTCAGTTGTAATTGTTATGCCGAGTTCCACGTCCTTCAGTTTTGAAATAATATCAATGTCCCTTAATACAAGCGGTGATTTTGTCAGGATGCTGACCGGAAGATCGAAAAGTGAGATAACCTCAAGACATTTTCTTGTAAGACAATATCGGGCCTCAACCGGCTGGTAGGCATCGGTCACCGAACTCATCATTATCGTTCCCCTTTCAGCGCGCTTAAGTTTTTTCCGCAGCAGTTCCGGGGCGTTCACCTTGACATCCACAAATGTCCCCCACTCCTCCAAATGCCCGGTGAACCTCTTCATGAAGGTTGCGTAGCAGTATTTGCATGCATGCGCACAGCCCACATAAGGATTTACGCAATATGTCATCCCGGGTATGCCGGATCTGGAAAGTATGGACTTTGCGTTTATCTCGCGTATCTCAGGCATCATAGGTTATTGTACCTGACAATGGTACCCCCATCTCTGTTCAGGGCTCGATATGAGAAAGTTTCTAATTCTCTATGTACAGACCTCCCGGCAAAGACTCTCCGAACATCTTCTTTTCATCCTCCCATTCAAGGGGAACCACTTCCTGGATCTGCCGGATATAATGCTCCGACCATGTATATTGGGACAGTCTGTCGACGATCCGGTCGCAGAGTTTTTTATTGATGTCCCTTGTCCGGTCACCGGTTCTTCTCGCCAGCTGTGTGACTGCATAACCCGCACTCTTTGGGGTCGACCATTCGCTTTCAAGAATTGCCTCGATCCATTTTTCAGCAACCTCCCTGGAAACAATCCTGTTGATCGGTCCGTGAAAAGGGGTCCTCGCACCGATCCTCGAAAGCGCCCAGTAGTATTGCTCAAGGGATTTGCCCTTCCATTTTCTGATATTATTCACCAGCTCATCGCCAAGCTGTTGCTTGATCGCCGGTGAAAGATGTTCAAGGCTTGCGGCAAGCATCCACATCTCGCTTACCTCTGCGCCTGAAAGTTTCTTTCTCTTTTTCTTTGAAGGCAGCAGCCAGAGTGAAATGCTTCTGAAAATTATGTCCTGCTTTGCGCTGTCCAGTCCCCCGGCTGTGCGCCTCCACATTATCCACCATTCGAATTTGCAGAGCCCGCTATTTGCAAAAACGGGTCCCTCCAGAAATATCTTCCAGAGTTCCTTCATCCTCCATTTGTCAAGCTGGTACCCGAACCCGGGCCGGATCAGAAAGCCAGAAAGGTTGAGCCACCTGGCCTCGTGCATGGGAGAGACCTTTCTTCTGTCCTTGACCTTTAACAGGGAGTCCCACATTTTTCTGATTGTAAAAAGGGGCCATGATTTCCTATTCAGGTTGAACTCGGCTTCCATCTTCTTGATAAGGTTTTCAGGTGTAACATCGGATGGTTTTTCTCCAGAGCTCAGAAAGGCCTTTGCGATCAATTCCATCACCTGTTCAACAGCAGTTTCATCAAGTGTGATCTTTTCGGTCCCCTCCCTTTTTATTGATTTCTCATCTTCTTCTGACACCATCCGGGTCTGGAAGGCGAATTTCCAGCGGTGAGTTGTTGTCTTTGATTCGCACCACACATCCAGTGTGCCGTACTCGTTCAGTTTTATTCCCAGGGAAACCGGGATTTTGACGGAACCCGCTTTTTTACCGAAGTGCAGAACTGTTTTAACAGGGGGCAGCTCGATGAATTCCTCTTTTTCAGCGACAATAACATCTCCTGCTCTGTCTCCCGCCCTGTAGCTGGACGAATAAATTGCGAAACTTACCGGGCTGTTTGTCATGACCTGAAATTCCGGTTCACTCAGGTGGATTTCCTCTCCTTCTTCTTTTCCGCGCGGCACAATACAGACGAGTGCGACCGGATTCTTAAGCCCCTTGTCATATTCGCCAGCCTTCTCAGCGGCTATATAATATCCCTTCCCCAGTCCCCCTGATATCCGTTCCCCTTTTCCTCTTAACACAAGTCCGTAGTATGCCGCACCGATCGATACTGCCTGCTCGAACTGTTCATTTTTAAGCAAAGACAAAGACCATTCACTGTCTGCAAACCATTCCCTGATGATCGCCGTTACATGCTCCATGATAACAGGAGACCTGAATACCCCGCCGTTAAAAAGCAGGATGTCCGGACGGACAATGTTCAGGCCGCTTTTTCTGTCAGTGACCTGCTTCAGGTCCTTGTTGGCCGCATGCCGTTTCAAAAACGAAGACAGGTGCTTCATGACCGCAGGATCTGATTCAAAGGGGAGGCCCAGCTCCTGAAGGCCTGAAACCCGTCCCTTCTGTACATCCTCATCAATCTCCACCTTTTTGAAAAAACCGTCAAGGATAATATCGCGTATTTCCCCGGCAGACAGATCAACCTTGCCGGCCCCGCCGATCACACTTTTCCCTTTTCCCAGTACAGTAATGGGGATGACCTGTTTTTCCGTATCTCCAAGGAGTTCCTCCTTTGCAGTGCGGCACTGGTGCGCGGCTGAAAGCCACTGCTGGAAATCAAACCTTCTGCCGGGACCCATAAGGTCAGACTCTATTTTTTTTGCCAGGGCAAGGTCCATATTGTCGCCGCCCAGCATTATATGGTCCCCGACCGCGACCCGCTGAAAGGAAGACGTTCCCTTATCGATAGATGCGGATATAAGGGTAAAGTCCGTTGTACCGCCCCCTACATCAAAGACGAGTATTATCCGGTCCCTGCCCGCACATTCATGCCGGTCGCCTTTATGGGAGGAAAGCCATGCATAAAAGGCGGCCTGCGGTTCTTCGACCATTGTGAAATTCTTTATTCCCGCCAGCTCTGCAGCCTCAGCCGTGAGCTCCCGTGCAGACTCGTCAAAGGAGGCGGGGATGGTAATGACTATCTGCTGATCTTCCAGAAGCCCGTTGCTGCCGCCGGCCATAACATGATTCCATGAATCCTTCAGATGTTTAAGGCAGTACGCTGATGCCTCAACCGGAGATATACGTTTTGCAGAGGTTTCTTTGCCCCAGGGGAGTATGGGGGCCTTGCGGTCCACGCGGTTATGGCAGAGCCAGGACTTTGCGGAGGACACAAGATTTGTCGGTACCCTGGTGCCCTGCAGGCGTGCGAATTCACCTGCAATATATGGTATGTTTTTGTCCCACGGCACAGCTGTTGCTTCTTCGGGCAGCTCGTGTTCTCCGGGGAGGTAAAGAAAAGAAGGCAGTGTTTTCAGTACCTTTATGGTTCCTTCTCCCACCAGTTGGGGGATCGTGAATATCTCTATTTCATGTCCGGTCTTTTCAGTATCTATATAAGACAGGGAGGAATTTGTCGTGCCGAGGTCAATACCTATTATATAACGGGATGTTTTCAAGCAATGCCTTCCTCCCTTACGTTGAACTCCAGTTTCCATCGGTCCATTCTGTCCACGGCCTCGCACCATAATTCCAGGGCACCTGTCTCGTTAAGGAAACTGTGGAGTTTTACGGGTGCCAGGGTACCTGCTTCCACCCCTTCAGCATGCAGCATTGTTTCAAGGGGGGCAAGTTCCGTTAATTCATCTTCAGACCATTCCTCGATCACAGCTCCCGGCAGGTCGTCTTTACGAACAGAGGAGGAGAGGAACCTGAATACCGCCTGTTCACCGACAACCAGTCCGAATTCCTGGCCGGGTATCTCGAAATCCGTTCCCTCTTCCATCCCAAAGGGGACAACGCATATCGCCTTTATCGGAGGGGCCATGCCCGGAATTGCCGGCATGGATGTTTCGACACCTACATAATAGGTCCTTTCCGCGCCGGCCCGTATCCTTATGCCTTTACCATGTTTTGCAAAACCGTAATATGTCGCGCCTGCTGCAACGGCCATGTCAGGATCGCCGCCTTCAAGTATTTCCACTGGGCCGCTGTTCTCTGAAGCCAGCCAGTTGTTCAATGTCTTGACTATCCGCTCACGAATAGAGGACGCCTTTGTCACACCGCCGTTGAACAGTATCTTTGTTGGATGGACAAAACGCCTTTCATTATCAATGTTATCCGTTTTCCGGACGTGCTGCCTTAAGAACCTTGCGAGATATTTCGTTGCGGCCGTGTCTGCCGCATACTGAAGTCCCAGCTCCCTGAAACCGGATGTCTTTCGTTCCACAGGAGAATCCTCGACATCGCATTCAGGGAAAAAGCCGTTTATGATCGTACTCTCCATCTCTTCACTCTTCAGTTCTGTTTCTAGGGTCCCCCCGATGACACTGCGGCCCCTGCCCAGGATGACTATCGGCAGGGCTTTGCACTCAGGGTTTTCGAGCATTACTTCCTTGGCTTCCCGGCAGCTGTGAACAAGGCCCAGCATCTGCCAGTTATCAAGATTGATCTTTCTCTCACTAAAATGGCTTCGGACTGAATAAGCCAGGGTAAGGTCCATATTGTCACCGCCGAGCAGGATATGGTCTCCTACCGCCACCCTTTTCAGTGCAAGTTCTCCGCCTTCATCTTCGACCTCGATCATGCTGAAATCCGTGGTTCCCCCGCCGATATCGCAGACAAGAATAATATCACCGACCTTTACCCGCTTTTTCCATCCTTCCCTGTTTTTGTTGATCCAGGAGTAAAAGGCTGCCTGCGGTTCTTCAAGAAGTGTTATGTTCGTGAGCCCCGCCTTCTCTGCGGCCTTTACTGTAAGGTCCCTTGCAACGGCATCGAATGACGCAGGGACAGTGATCAATAATTCCTGGTTTTCAAGAAGATGATCGGGCCCGCCGTCAGTCATGGAATGGTTCCAGGCCTTTTGTATGTGTTTGAGGAAGCGTGAACATACATCAAGTGGTGACAACTTCGTAATATTCTCAGGCGCGTTCCACGGCAGTATGGGAGATGTCTTGTCAACGTTTGGATGGCAGAGCCATGATTTGGCTGATGAGATCAGGCGGGACGGCACTTCAGTCCCCCTCTTTCGGGCAAATTTCCCGACCGCGTAATTCATGTCCTCCGCCCATGGCAGGGCAAGGCTCTTTTCCGGCAGTTCGGATTCGCCCGGGATATACAGGAAAGAGGGTAAAAGGTCCAGATCCTCAACCACACCGGCATCGGTTATCTGGGATATCATAAATAATCCGGCTTCAGGAATTTCCCCGGCATCTTTTTCCATGTCTATATATGAAACAGCACAGTTGGTCGTGCCAAGGTCGATTCCGACAATGTATCGTGAACTTTTCATCTTATTCTCCATTATATAACAGGATCCGGCGATTTGAACCCTTGAAACCGGGCCCATCTGGATCTGTATTAGATTATTTCAACTTCAGCAGGTTCGATTATGCCTGGTTCCTGTTTTTTGGGTAAAGGCGGGATATCGGTTTTTGAGACACGCCAGCCGTTGTGCCTTAAAACACCCTTGAACGGAGGAGAACCAACAATGTTTCCTGTTAGACGAATAACTGAGGGATCGAACCCTTCTTCGATCACTATGTCACAGCCTTCGTCCTCTTTCATTACGGGTTCGATATTCATGTGTTCCGTAATTGCCTCACGGCAGTCCTTATGAATAGTCCGAACAGCAGCGCCGATCTGAGCGTCATCATAACCGCTGATATCTTCCTGCAGAAAGTCTATTAACCGTCCCTTTTTCTGAAGGATCGAAAGCATCTGAACGGCCTTTTCATCAAATAGTGGTTTTTCAGCCGCAGGAGCGGCCTCGGCCATCTCTTCCCCTTCTTTAACCTCAACAGGTTTTCCCGTAACCCCTTTGGCGGATGCACATGCGATCCCGGACAGTATCCCGGCCAGAACAAGACCGCCTGCAAGGAGGATCACCGCCATGTTTAACTCCGGTTGAGCGGTAATTACAGGGATACCGTAAAAAAGGCCGACCATGAAAATGGTGGTAAAAATAAATATTAAAATTGTTTTTATTGAATTAGTCATGATTACTTCCTTCCTGATTAAAATGCATTATGAAATAAAAGATTTTTGAGTCTATATTTAAAGGTCAAAATGTTCGATTAAATTCTAATTGCTTCTGTAATAGTTGTCAACCATTCCCCTTTTGAAAGCGAACCAATGTCTGATCAGAAGGCAAATATTGATTCCTCCGGACCTGGCTCAGAAGCTGAAGAAAATTTTTTAACAGTCCTGCATGGTATTCATAAACATTATAATATGGTGAAGTTTAAGCGTACTGACTATTTATTGATCAATTTCTTTTTTTCAAAACTGCGGACCTTTTCTGTTTCAAAGGTAAATCTGAAGACAAGATAATATTTATTGATATTGCTGACGTATCGAACGGTTTCCTGGCCGATGTGCTTTAGTGCGGAAAGTTCAGTATTTCGAAACCATATATTAGGGTCCATGTCCATCTCTCCTGCCAGCCTTCTGATCTTCCGGATCCTTGCAGGCCCCGCATTGTATGCTGCAAGGGCAAACCGGACACGGTCTTTTTCCTCCAGGTCTCCATCACTGAAATAGTGGTCTCTCAGAAAGGCAAGATACTTGATTCCGGCATGGATGTTGTTTTCCATCAGATGAATATTCTTGATGCCGACTTTTTTGTCAGAGGCAGTAGCAGGCTTGACCTGCATAATGCCCACAGCGCCTGCGCGGCTTTTTTTATTGTTATCCAGCCCGGATTCCTGAAATGCCTGGGCCATGATAAGCATCCAGTCAAACCCGTATTGCTTTGAGTATTTTTTTACTAATTTAATACATTGCTCTAATTTCAGACGCTCCCTGTCTGAAACAGGATCTTTGATCCATTTTGTATCCTTGTAGTAACGGTTGAAATATATATTCCCGACCAATGTCCCCTTTCGGCGCTTTATTATGAACTGGTTAAGGCTCTTTTTTAGCAGAGGATTGTCTTTGCGGACCATCCATGCTATCCTGCTTTTTTCCCGAACCTTGAGGCCTTCAAGTATATGAATGTTATTGAAAACATGTGACCATATTTCAGCTATATGGCTGTCTGCAACTGTTATATTGATAGCGCCGGAGTTTACGAGTTCGAGAATGTCTTCTGTTTCCAGATTTTCGTCCAGGTTGACAATGTTTACAGGGGGGAGCTTTTTCAAGGTCAATTTCTTATTTAAAGATAGAAGGCTTTCATAATAACTGCTGCTCTGCCGTACAAATACCTTGCGCCCTGACAGGTCCTCAAGACGTTCGATCATCAGTTTTTTATTGTTTATAACAATAACTTCATCAATATCTGATAAATAGGGATTGGTAAAAGCTACCTGCTTGAGACGCTCAGGGGTAATGGTCAATCCAGCGGCTGAAATATCCCCGTATCCATTAAGGAGCGCAGGGATAAGCTGGTCGCGTGAGACAGATATGAATTCGAGAACAACCTTTAAGTTCCTTCTTTTATATTTCTTATTAAGAAATGTTTCATAATCTTTTAAAAGTGAATATTCAAATCCATATGGTTTGCTGCCGGATAAATAAAAGTTGGTCTTGTTAAAGGTTGTGAGCACCCTGATATACCGCTTTTCAAGCAGCCCGTCCAGGTCATCACTGTATTGTTTATTAAAATGAGAGGCTAATGGCGAAGGAAGATCTTTGTTTATGGCAAACAGATTTCCCGGCATAAAGGCCAGATAAATAGAGAATATAATAATATATTTGAGGATCTTCATCGTTTGTACCCTGATCTAAAATGCCCTCCCGAAGTTGTGCCGACTGTAGTTAAAGTGTATAACTAAAGCTCATTAATAACCAGTCTAATTTTCCTGTCAATAATTTCCCTGAATGTTATTTCACCAGTATGTATATTGCTGTACAAAAATCAGAAAGCGGAATTCCGATGATGTCTACTTTTCAGGGAAGCTTATGATAACAACAGAAGCTTATATAGTGTCCCTTGACAAACCCTCTTTTTTTGCTAAAATTTACTGAAGCAGCAAAAGCAATTTATTATCAGTTTATAAGCAGGGTCAGCCATGTTTTCAACGTTGTGGCAGTTAAACATGGAAAATGATCAATGTGTGCGGCAACGTGGTAAACCGTGAAAACAAAAGAGACATATATCCAGCGCATTATAGCTAAAGCAGTCTGGCTCTGCCTGCTCACATATATTTGTGCCGGTGCCGGTGTGAACGCGAGAGCAGCGGGTTCTGCCTGGGATGATTTTGTGCCGCCTCATGATGATAAATTTGACTGGATCCAGCTGCAATCAGGTGAGTGGCTCAAAGGCGAACTCAAAGTGCTCTATGATTACCGGGTCGAGTTTGATAGTGATGAGCTCGGTTTAATGACCTTTGACCTGGAAGACATAAAACAGATACGTACCCATAAGCCGCAGAGTATTCGTGTGGAAGACGCCGGGTTAAGTGAAGATCCTGTTATTGTTGAAGGTATTCTTAGTTTGAGCGATGATAAGGTCATCGTAAAGGTGGGAGATGAACACAGGGAGTTTGAGCGCAGGCAGCTTATATCAATTGCCCAGGCTGATAAAAAGGAAATTCATCTTTGGTCCGGCAGTATTTCCCTGGGAGCAAATATCAGAGAGGGTAATACAGAGACTGCTGATTCGAATATAAAGGCGAACGCGAAACGCCGCACCGCATTGACCCGTCTGGTAATTGATTACGTGGGCAACTTCAGTGAAACAGACGGGGTTGAGACCTCAAACAATCATCGGCTCAGCGGTTACCGTGATCTTTTTATATCGAAAAGGTTTTTTTGGCGGCAGCTTGGCGCCGAATATTACCGGGATAGATATAAAAATATTGATGATCAGGTCTCACTTGTTACCCTGCTTGGTTACGACATTATTCATACACCGAAGACAAGCCTGGAAATATCAGCCGGGCCTGGAGCCAGATATACAAAATTCAGTTCAACAGAACCGGGAGAGAGTGATGACAATACATCGCCTGTTTTTGTTGTCGGCGCAATGTATGACGAAGTGTTGAGCAGCTGGGTGGACCTTCTTGTCAATTATGATTTCCAGATAGTGGAAGAGGACGCAGGGACCTACACGCACCATTTTATTACCACACTGTCTACGGACCTGATCGGTGATATTGATCTGGATACTTCGTTTGTATGGGACCGAATTGAGGATCCTCAGCCTGATTCAGATGGAGAGTCTCCTGAACAGGATGATTACCAGATAACTATCGCTTTCAGCTATGATTTTTAGGAGTGTTCAATGATGACATTATTATCAGGTCTCAATAATAAATTTTGTACAAAGGAAACAAAGATGAAGTTCGGTCCGATAATATATTTACTCTTAATCATTCCGTTACTGCTCTGTGCCGGTGTGAATGCATCAACTGTATCAGCTGCAGATGAAGAGCGGTCATCACCCGGTCTGACCAAGGCAGACAAGGAATCTTCTGGTCAGCCATTTGATGCCTTTGAGGAAGCACTTTCAGTGATTCAAGTACAGAACAAAAGCATTTTAGATCTGCAGTCACGCATCAAAAAAAGTGAGGGCATTGTTAAAAAGGCGTTAGAGGTCCGTCTGGTTAAATCCTGGATTTCGTTACTGCAGCAGAGATTGGACTTTGCCAAAAGTGTTGCTGATCAGGCAGATTCGGATGCAGACATTGCCAAATACCGGGAGAAGGCCGTAAGGATACTCGGTTCACAAACGGATATTGCCGGGAAAGCAGTTGATCATATCAAAGGTCTGGTAGAGGTCCCTAAAGCTGACTCTTCCGCAGCTGAGCTGGCCGCTGCATATACTAGAATATTTGCAGCTAATGAAAGACGGAACCACCTATATAGTCTGATCATAGAGGGTTTTGAGGTCTCAAAACTATTTAAGGTCGATGTGAGCAGACAGGAAACACTGCTAAGGGAAAACCTGATTGAACGCGCCGCCAATGTATCTATCCTGCTCGATCTTGCCATGAATAACGTTGCCGACCTGCGTGCCAGTGTTCATGTGGTCCCGGATGATGTTGAGTTAACAGCTAAGCTGTCGGTAGCCGAGAATAATGTGCAAAGTATAGCCGACGAGATGGCAACGGTCCTGACCTTTATGGGTGGGCTTGAAATGGATACTGCTGTCTATCAGGAGCAGTTGATAGGTGCCACCGGTGAGATCACAAAAGATATTTTTGATATAAATGTGCTGGTCAGACTGCTGAAGAATTGGGGGAAGGCGATCCTCAATGTTATACAGGAAAAAGGCCCGGGCATTTTTTTCAAGTTACTGCTTTTATTCATCATTATTTTTGTTTTTCGAAAAATAGCGAACATTGTGAGAAAAGTTACCGAGCGCGGATTGGAGAGGTCAAGTTTACGGTTTTCCGAGCTGCTGCGCCGCATGATCGTCGCTATTGCGGTTAACACGGTAATAATGCTCGGCATATTGATAGGGCTTTCCCAGGTCGGTATATCGCTTGGTCCGTTACTTGCCGGTTTGGGAGTTGTCGGTTTTGTGATCGGTTTTGCACTGCAGGATCTGCTTGCTAATTTTGCATCCGGACTGATGATCCTGGCCTATAGCCCATTTGACGTGGGTGATCTGATCGACGCCGGGGGTGTGTTCGGCAAGGTAAGCAAGATGAGCCTTGTTAATACCACTATCATGACCTTTGACAATCAAACAATTATTATTCCCAATAATAAGATATGGGGTGATGTGATCAAGAATGTCACAGCACAGAATGTCCGGCGCGTTGACCTCATGTTCGGCATCTCCTACAGCGATGATATTCCAAAGACCGAGCGGGTTTTAAAGGAGATCACCGATGCGCATGATAAAGTATTGTCTGATCCCGAGACGATGATAAAACTGCATGAACTGGGAGAGTCTTCAGTGAACTTTATTGTTCGCCCCTGGGTAAAAACAGAAGATTACTGGGACGTTTACTGGGACATAACCCGGGCCGTGAAGATGCGGTTTGACGAAGAGGGCATCTCCATTCCATTCCCGCAGCGCGATGTTCATTTATATGATGAGAATACAGGATGAACGGGTGATAGAATAGAAAGGTCTACCCGGATATGCAGTCTGATAAAACTCAATCAGAAAAATATTCCAGGAATTTAAAACCATCAGGGTTCGGGACCTGCCGCTTCTTTTTTTCGAGCTTCTCTTTGTACATCCATTAATTTAACATCTTAAGCCATTTAATAATTCGTCATCAAAGGGGACAGAATTGTAATGTTTTTTTCTTTATTGTCCGGTTTAAGACAAAGTGCCTTTCACTTATCATTCTATGGTTTTTCTCATCTCACCCCTTAATTAACTGTTTTCGTTGACAAATAATGGATGATGAGCAGTTGGCATAATGATTGCTCTTATAGACCTGTACACAACCTGAAGAAAATGAAGAGATCAAAGGAAGATACAGTGCTGAATGAAGTGATCGAAGAAAGACAGAGTCAGATAATCAGGAAAGAAGAAGGTTCAGAGCTCAAGATCTCATGTGATAAGGAGAGCACGGCAGGCGCGGTCAGCCAGCGGGCATGTGTCTTTTGCGGGTCAAGAGTTGTGCTCTATCCCATAGCCGATGCCCTTCATCTCGTGCACGGCCCCATCGGCTGCGCTGTCTATACTTGGGACATCCGCGGGGCGCTTTCATCCGGCCCTGAGCTGCATCGACTGAGCTTCTCTACAGACCTGCAGGAAATAGATGTGATATTCGGCGGGGAGAAAAAACTCGCGGCAGCCCTTGATGAACTTATCGAGCGGCATTCCCCAAAAGCGGCCTTTGTATATTCCACATGTATTGTGGGAATTATCGGAGACGACCTTGACGCGGTATGCAAAAAGGTTGAAAGAGAAAAGGGTATCCCCGTCATTCCTGTCAAGTCGGAAGGGTTTAAAGGCAATAAGCGTGAAGGCTACCGCGCTGCATGCAATGCCATGTTCCGTCTGGTAGGTACAGGAGAGACCGCCGGAATACCCGAAAAAAGCATAAACATCCTCGGCGACTTCAATCTTGCCGGGGAGATCTGGATGATCCGCGAAATGTATGAAAAGATTGGAGTCCATGTGGTTGCCAATATAACCGGTGATGGGCGTGTAGGGCATATCAAGAAGGCCCACGGCGCTTCTCTTAATGTGGTCCAGTGTTCGGGAGCGACCATGCACCTGGCCGATATGATGAAAAAGGAGTACGGCATCCCCTCGATACGGGTCTCGTACTTCGGGATCGAGGACATGGCGGAGTCCATCTACGCTGTGGCGGAACACTTTAAAGACGATGAGATGATGCGCAAGGCCAGGCAGGTTGTCAAGGAAGAGCTTTCAGCGATCTACCCGCGGATACAGGAGTACCGCAAGGCGCTTACAGGGAAAAAGGCGGCGATCTATGTGGGCGGCGCCTTCAAGGCCTTCTCTCTGGTCAAGGCCTTCAGGCTTCTGGGCATGGATGTGGTAATGGTCGGGTCCCAGACCGGCACTGAGTCAGAGTATAAAGAGCTTCAGGAGATCACAGATCCGGGGACCATCATAGTAGATGACTCCAACCCGCTTGAACTCTCGGCATTTCTCCAGGAAAAGAACGTTGATATATTTGTCGGCGGTGTCAAGGAAAGACCGATCGCCTACAAGCTCGGCGTTGCATTCTGCGATCACAATCATGAGCGCAAAGAGGCCTTAGCAGGTTTTACCGGCATGCTCAACTTCGCGAAAGAAGTATACGGCTCTGTTATGAGCCCTGTATGGAGATACATGCCGAGATCGGAGGAACAGAACAATGACTAAGATGCCTAACTATATATCAACGACCAATGCCTGCAAACTCTGCAAACCCCTGGGGGCGACCATCGCCTTTCGGGGCATAGAGGGGGCCATGCCTTTTTTGCATGGTTCACAGGGATGCGCGACCTATATGCGCCGCTATATCATCAGCCATTTTAATGAGCCCATGGATATCGCATCATCCTCTTTGGGTGAAAAGCATGCCATCTTCGGAGGCGGCCCAAACCTGAAACTGGGACTGAAGAACGTGACGGAAAAATTCCATCCGAAGCTTATCGGCATCGCCAGCACCTGCCTGACCGAAACCATAGGGGACAACCTCCCCATGATCCTGCACGAATACGGGGAGATGACAAAGGGCGATCCCGAAAGACCGCTTTTAGTGCCTGTCTCTACTCCTTCATTCAGCGGCACACATATGGAAGGCTTTCACGCCGCTGTCAGGGCTGTTGTAGATACCCTTGCCGAAGTGCCGACAGAAACAACAGAGAGCATCGCTGTGCTTCCGGGATTTTTATCCCCTGAGGACATCCGGTATATAAAAGATATCGGCAGCAGATACCTTGTGCCTTTTACCATCCTGCCCGACATATCGGATACCCTGGACGGCCCGGCACTTCTGGAATATGAAAAGGTCCCCCATGGCGGCACACGTATTGAAGATATACAGAGGATCGGCGGATCCGCGGCCGCAATTGAGTTCGGCTGGAACATTAACGACAAGGATTCGGCCGGACTGCTCCTTAAAGAGAAGTTCAATGTGCCTCATCACCGGCTCGGGCTTCCGATCGGCCTTAGAGAGACTGATGCTTTTTTTAAGACCCTTAACAGCCTTACAGGTCAGGACACGCCGGCTGTATATGAGAACCAGAGGGGACGTTATATAGACTCTCTGGCTGACGGTCATAAATATGTGTTCGGCAAACGCGCCATTGTCTACGGCGAGGAAGATCTGGTCGTCGGCATGACCTCTTTTCTGGCCGAGATAGGTGTACAGCCTGTTCTGTGTGCATCAGGCGGCAGGTCGGGAATGCTCGAAAAAGCGGTCAGGGGTGTCTGTGACGGACTGCTCTCTGAAACCCCTCAGATCCATGAGGGAATGGACTTTTACGAGATCGAGAAACTTGCCGCAGAGCTGGATCCCGACATCATCATCGGCCACAGCAAGGGATATCACCTGGCAAGGAAAATGGATATCCCGATCGTGAGGGTGGGATTCCCTGTTCATGACCGGATAGGGGGGCAGCGCATACTCCATATCGGCTATCAGGGGGCACAGCAGATGTTTGACAATATCGCCAATGCGCTTCTCACGAAGAAGCAGAACGATTCTGAGACCGGCTACAGCTATATGTAAATAACTGCCTGACAGGCAGTTACAAATAAAAACAGAAAATCAGTCTAATAGCAAAGGATAAAAAATGAACACTCAAATGGACACAAGCAAACACCCCTGTTTTAATGAGAACGCAAAAGGGCAGTTCGGCCGCATACACCTGCCGGTGGCCCCGAAGTGCAACATAAAGTGTAACTACTGCAACAGGAAATACGACTGTGTGAATGAGTCGCGCCCCGGAGTAACAAGCAGCATACTCCTGCCGGAGCAGGCCCTGACATACGTTGAAAAGGTCATAGAGAAAGAACCGCGCATTACGGTTGTCGGAATAGCCGGGCCGGGTGATCCCTTTGCGAACCCGGACGAGACACTAGGTACTATGCGCCTGATCCGCGAGCGTTTCCCTGACCTCCTGCTCTGTCTCTCGAGCAATGGATTCGCCCTTGCCGATCATGTTGACGAGATCGCACAGATCGGGGTGTCCCATGTAACAGTGACCGTAAATGCAGTAGACCCTCAGATCAGTCAAAAGATATACGGCTGGGTCAAGGAAGACAATATAATCTATAAGGGCCTCCAGGCAGCAGAACTCCTCCTGGCCCGTCAATTTGATGCGATAAAGAAATTAAAGGCCCACAATATAACCGTAAAGATCAACACCATTGTGGTTCCGGGTATTAATGATAATCATGTTTCTGAAGTAGCTAAGACGATGAAGGAACTCGGGGTCGACCTTCTGAACTGCATGGCCCTGTACCCTAATGCTGATACACCTTTTGCAGATATCATAGAGCCGGACAAGGCGAGGATGGAAGAGATCCGCAAGGACGCTGAGACATACCTTCCTCAGATGCGCCACTGCACGCGCTGCCGCGCCGACGCGGTCGGACTGCTCGGAGAGGACCGCACCGATGAGATGCGGAGCTGCCTTAATGCTGCCGCCAGGCTCCCTGTTTCTTCCATGCAAGTGCACGAAAGACCGTACATAGCTGTTGCCACCCTGGAAGGAGTACTCATCAACCAGCACCTGGGTGAGGCTGAAAAGGTACAGATATGGTCCAGCACTGAAAGTGGTTTCGAAATGATCGAGGAACGTGATACACCCAAACGGGGATGCGGCCCGAAACGCTGGCTCCATCTTGCAAGGACGCTCGGGGACTGCAGGGCGATATTAGTGAGCGGCATCGGTGATAAACCCGGACAGGTCCTTGCGAAATACAATGTAAAGCCCTACGTAATGAACGGCTTCATCGATATGGGCCTTGATGCGGCATTTAATGAAAACAAGGCAGGCCTTTCCGCCATGAAGGTCCG
>CBFDEG010000051.1:0-18013 GCA_965603765.1 uncultured bacterium
TCGCAGGGGCATGGCCCCTGCAATAGGTCCAATAAGTCCTATTGGTCCTATAAGAGACCTATTGGACCTATTCGTTGAAAAAGCAAAACGACTTTTAATACTTGAGCGCCATGCCCTGCAAAAAGACCATATAACATACGAAAAGTGTGATGACCCTGAGATACAAAATCTGAGAGAAGAGTTGTTCTCCAGATCCAAAAGCTACGGCGGTATGTTCAAGGAGCTTATTGATAAGGTGGATGGTCTGCTGTTGCAGGTTTTAAAGAAGTAGGGGCATGGCGCGCCATGCCCCTACTTCTGTGTCTTCTTTGCGTGAAGTTCTATATTGTCACTTTTCTGTATTACTGTCTCAGGGAAAAAATAAGATAAAATCTCGCGGTAGGTTATTCCCTTCTTTGCCATTTCTACAGCCTCTGTCTGGCAAAACCCTGCTTTATGGTCACTTTTCAGGTAGTAGTAATTTTCTTTCTGAATTTCTGTTGTAATTTTCGGGGTGTCTGAACATGCGGAATTGTAGAGGGTCCTTACAGGAAGGTCCTCATATGTCAATATTTCACCCTCTGTTTTGTTTAAAGCATAAGATACAATCGGGCTTATTTCTCTTTCTTCATTGAAAAGGTCGCTGATGTCTGATAGGATCTGATAAGGCTGGTACGCATTTTTCATTCTGTAAAATGTTGCAAGTGTCCTTGTTACAACAGCCTGGGCCTTTACAGCCTCAGGTTCCCACTCTTTGCCGGTTTCAGATGATACTTCGGCTTCAATATATTTAGTGAAAGGCACTTGATTGATGACATATATTCCGTTTTCAGCGCGTGTAACCATAATAGCGCCTGAGATAAAACGGCCGTCAAAAAAGACTTTTCCGGACAGATTGTCAATGGTCTCAAGCTGACCTGAAGGAAGCGGAGTGGATCTGTCTTTAACCATTAAAACCTTTATGGTGTCTTCTGAGGCGAACAGGCCTGAAGGTATAAGAAGAGATATTATGATGATATATATTAATTTGATGCAGTTATTCATTTACGACCCAAAAAATAAAATATTAAACTAAATATTATGCTCAGGAGTATGCTTGTCGCAACAGGAAAGTAAAAAGTAAAGTTCTTCCTCTGTATGACAAAATCTCCCGGCAGCCTGCCTAAAAAAGGAATGCCGCTGTTTTTGAAGAAAAGAAGGAGCATTCCAAGTATGGTGATTATTATACCAGTAATTATTAAAAACTTTGCTATATTCATGAAACGGTTACAGGCGAGAGGCTATGGGCAATGGGTCTGAGGTCTTTCATCATTATTTTTTGCCTTTTTCTTTTTTCTTTCATTTTTACTGAATATACAACCGCAATAATTTTGCCTGTAAAGACTGAGCTCTTTCGAACGTGTCATGGCATCTCTAAAGTATGGTCTGTAGTCTTTGAGATGAAAATGCAGGCCGTATTTTTCTGCAAGTATGTTTCCTGTTTTAACTATGCCTTCAAAATCCTGGTACGGGCTTATTAATAGGGTGGTTGAGAATGCCTCGAACCCATGTTCTTTTGCATGTTCAGCGGTTTTTTCGAGCCGGAGCCTGTAGCAGGCCCTGCAGCGTTCTGGGAAGGGCGGGATATCAATGTCTTCGGAAACGCTGGAGCCGTCACTCTCCATGCCGAACAAGCTGAAATAATCTTCCGGTGTATATGCTTCATTATATATAACAGCAATATTCTCTTTATTTGCGAGGGTCTTTAAAGAATCAAGCCTTGAGATGTATTCTTCAAGAGGGTGGATATTGGGATTGAACCAGAATCCGGTAAATTCGTGCCCTTCCTCCTTGAGCAGTTTGAAAGGGTAAATAGCGCAGTTGCTGCAGCAGACGTGGAGCAGTACCTTCATTTCTTAGAACAATCCATCTTTTTTCTTGAACCCGAAATGTTCATATGCAAGCCCTGTGGCTACGCGCCCCCTCGGGGTCCTCTCTATGAATCCTTCCTGCAGAAGGTACGGTTCATAAACATCTTCTATTGAATCTTTTTCCTCACGTACTGAGGATGCGAGTGTCTCAAGGCCGACAGGGCCGCCCCCGTACTTTTCGATTATGGTCAATAAAAGCGTTCTGTCCATCTCGTCAAAACCCATCCGGTCAACATCCATGGCCTCAAGCGCTGTCTGTGCTATACCCATTTCTATTGTACCGTTGCCCTTTACCTGTGCAAAGTCCCTTGTGCGCCTGAGCAGTCTGTTGGCGATCCTGGGCGTTCCGCGTGATCTTTTTGCCAGTTCGAGTGCCGCGTCATTTTTAATTGCAGAATCAAGAATTCCGGCAGAGCGCAGTAATATCTGCTCAAGGTCATCCGGGGTGTAAAAGCTCAGCCTGTTTATTATTCCAAAGCGGTCTCTCAAAGGAGAGGTCAGCAGTCCTGTTCTTGTTGTCGCGCCGATCAGAGTGAATTTCGGGAGGCTCAGCTTCAGCGACCGTGCGCTTGGTCCCTGTCCGATAATAATATCGAGCTGGTAATCCTCCATTGCGGGATACAGTATCTCTTCAGCTATTCTCGGGAGCCTGTGTATCTCATCGATAAAAAGTATGTCACCCTCTCCGAGGTTGGTAAGTATCGCGGCAAGGTCTCCCGGTCTTTCGAGCACAGGTCCTGAGGTCACTTTAATTTCAGCCCCTATCTCCTCGGCAATTATGTGCGCAAGCGTTGTCTTGCCAAGACCGGGGGGGCCGCAAAAGAGTACGTGGTCCAGTGCTTCTTCCCTCTGTTTTGCAGCCTGAATAAAGACCTTCAGGTTCTCTTTTAATTTATCCTGTCCCACGAACTCATCAAAAGACCTCGGCCTTACGCTTAACTCAAAATTAAGGTCGTCAGTTTTCAGTTCAGGGGTAATTTCTCTTTCGGGAAGATTATTCATTATTATTTAGTTAAATGTTTCAAAGCTTCTTTTATTATATTTTCTATACTGTCCGCTCCATCTTTGACAGCCATTTCGACTGCTTTTTCTGAGTCCGGTTTTTTGTATCCGAGATTAACAAGTGCTGATACTGCGTCATCCGAGGCGGATGGTTTATTTGACGCAGAGGTTTCACCAATGCCCAGAGCAGGGAGTTTTCCTTTGAGTTCAAGTATTATCCTTGAGGCTGTTTTTTTGCCGAGCCCGGGAATTGTTGAGAGGATCGTAACATCTTCATCATTTACCGCTTCTATAAAACGTTCAACCGGCATACCCGAAAGTATTGCAAGACCGAGTTTCGGACCGATGCCGCTTATTCCCATCAATACAGTAAAGAGTCTTTTGTCTTCTTCTGTGAGAAACCCGAAGAGCTGGAGAGCGTCTTCCCTTACATGCATGTAAGTATGCAGAAAAACATTATTCCCTTTGTCAGGGATATCAACCAGACATGAGAGAGGTACGGATACCTTATATCCTATGCCATTAACATCAACAATGATTCCTTCAGGTTTTTTGCTCTGGACAACGCCATTAAGGGATGCGATCAAGTTAGTTCCTCCAATAAACCACTGAAAATAGAATACCAGATTCAGTGGTAAATTCCAAAAGACAAATAATAAATAACAAATAAATTACAAATCACAAACCCCAATGACCAAAACAGGCAAGTTTGTAATTTTGATATTGTGATTTGGATCTTATTTGTTATTTGGTGCTTGTAATTTGTAATTTATGAGGTAACGAATTGATGTGACAGATGCATAGCGCTAAAGCGTCTGTGCTGTCCTCACTGCGGGGTGATGCATCGAGCTTCAATATCCTTTTGACCATTTCCTGTACCTGTCTCTTTTCAGCCCTGCCGTAGCCGGTAAGCGCCATCTTCAGCTCAGTCGGGTTGTATTCAAATAACGGCAGGTCATGTTCGGCTGCCAGGAGCAGTACGATGCCGCGCACTGAGCCGAGTGTCATGGAAGAGCGGATGCTCTTATGGTAAAAGATCTTCTCAAGACACAATTGGTCGGGATTGTATTCGTTTATAGTTGATTTTAGAGAGTCGTATACGGACTTCAGACGATTTTGTAGAAGGGCTTTCGGCTTTAATTTTATTTCACCTGATGTTACATGGATATAGTCAGACCTTCCCCTGCCGGTTTCTATTATCCCGTAGCCGCAGCATATGGTTCCGGGGTCTATCCCTATAATACGCATATTATTGGACCATTACTCTAGAGTCGCCATTATCTCTTCGGAAATGTCGAAGTTGGCATAGACGTTCTGGACATCATCCAGGTCTTCAAGTCCGTTGATAAGTTTTATCATGGTGCCTGCTTCTTTGGCATTGAGTTCTACATAGTTCTGAGGAATAAAGGTTATTTCAGAAAGGCTTATTGGCACTTTTTCTTTTTCAAGATATTCTTTTACAGTATGCAGGTCTTCGGGTGCGGTTGTGATCTCATAATTTTCCTCGTCAGGGTCGTTCTTGAAATCATCTGCCCCTGCATCAAGGGCGATAGCCATCAGGGTGTCTTCATCTCCGGCTGTTTTCTCAACGAGTATATATCCCTTTTTATCGAACATCCAGCCCACGCACCCTGTCTCACCCATGTTGCCGCTATATTTTGTGATGGTATGCCTTATCTCTCCGACGGTCCTGTTCTTGTTGTCCGTCAGCACCTCTATCATGATGGCAACACCGGCAGGACCGTAGCCCTCGTATATTGTCTCTTCGTAATTTGCACCTGATGTGTCATCCGCGCCTTTTTTGATGGCCCGTTTAACATTTTCGGAAGGCATGTTCGCTGACTTTGCTTTTTCTATGGCAAGGCGCAGCCTGGGGTTCATATCAGGACTCTCCCCGCCTGTTTTTGATGCTATAGTTAACTCTTTTGAGATTTTTGAAAATATTTTACCCTTCTTTGCATCAGCAGCGCCTTTTTTACGTTTGATCGTTGACCATTTTGAGTGACCTGACATTTTTATCTGCTCCTTATCAAATATAGATAAAAAATTATAAGCAATAGGGAGGGGTAAAGGCAATAATCATCATTGGGAATGGTGTTGTAATTGATATATATATGGTTATTGATTATTATTAATATATTCACCCTGTATCTGTTTTTCTTTTTATTTGCAACAACATTTAACTATAGAAGGCCTGATTAATATGAAGACAAAAAAAGCTCTTATTGTTTTTGCTAAAGCACCGGTACCGGGTACTGTCAAGACAAGGCTGCAGGTTGATATGGGGGCGGAGAGAACGGTCGAGATATATAAATCGTTCGTTACAGAGATATTGTCGCAATGTTCCAGGTTGAAGGATGTTGACAGGTTCCTTGGCTGCGCTCCTGTTATTACGGATGGGTTTCTGAAGGAAAATGCGGATGAATTCGGCATGCAGAGGTTTAAGCAACGCGGTGACGGTCTTGGTGACAGGATATTTAATGCCTTTAAATACTGTGCTAAAAAAGGATATGAAGAGATTGTGCTCATAGGCAGCGACAGCCCGTCAATTCCTGTTGGGTTTATAAAAAAAGCATTTGCAGAGCTTAAGAAAAAGGACTTTGTTATCGGTCCCTGCCTTGATCACGGCCTCTATCTTATCGGTGTCAGAAAAGAAAATATTAGCAGGGTCCAGCGCGCCATCGAGATAGATACCGGCGAAGATGTGACCCTGATCCTCGAAAGAATAAAAAAGACGGATATCAGTCTTTCGATGCTGCCGTTCTGGTATGACGTGGACAACATAAAAGGGCTGAGATTTCTGGAAGCCCATCTTGCACATTTAAATCATAAATTTTTGTTTTAGTTTTTCTTTAAAAATAGGTCCAATAAGTCCTATAAGACCTATTTAGTGCGTTGTTACGCACTATACTTGACATGAACCATGTCAAGTGATATGATGAAGAATGTAGAAAGTTAAGAATCTTGAAAATATGAAAAGGAATGAAAATGTCAGCTACAACTAACGATTATTACGATATTCTCGGCATTGAAAAGGGCGCTTCTGCAGATGAGATCAAAAAGGCATTCAGGCGGCTTGCCCGTAAACACCACCCGGACCTGAACCCCGGGGACAAGAATGCTGAAAAAAAGTTCAAGGAAATTAATGAGGCGTATGAAGTGCTTGGCGATCCGAAGAAACGGGCTGAGTATGATCAATTCGGAAAGACCCCTTTGGGTGGAGCCCAGGGTTTTGGAGGTTTCGATCAGCAGGGATTTGGCGGTGGAGGGGACCCCTTCTCTGAATTTTCTGATTTTTCGGACATCTTCGGCCAGTTCAGGCAGCAGGAGGTTGCAAGAAAAGGAGAGGACCTGTCAGCGCGGCTTGATATTACCCTTGAAGAGGCGTATAAGGGTGTGACCAGGCAGGTCAAGATGAGGAGAGAGGTTGCATGTAAAAGCTGTAAAGGGATGGGGGCTGAGTCATCCCAGGTCTGTTCCGCATGCAGGGGAGCTGGTTCTGTGAAGCAGAGCAGGGGGGTATTCAGGATGAGCCAGCCATGTCCTTCATGCGGAGGCAGTGGCAGGGTCATAACAAAGGTCTGCGGAGCGTGCGGGGGCAAGGGCAGTATGCTGTCGACAGATACGATAAAGGTCAAGATACCGGCCGGGGCTGACACCGGAAGCAGGATGAAGCTCAGGGGTATGGGGGGCTCGGGCGCAAAAGGCGGTCCCGCGGGTGACCTCTTCATTGAGCTGACAGTTCTTGCGCATCCTTTATTTAAGAGAGAGGGCGGCAACATTTATGTGGATGTCCCTGTTACCTTTTCAGAAGCGGTGCTCGGCAGCAGGATATCTGTGCCGACACTTGACGGGACCGTCACAATGACATTGCCTGCCGGAACTGACAGCGGTAAAAAGTTCAGGCTTAAAGGAAAGGGCATACCTGACAGAAAAACAGGCGCTGCCGGTGATGAATTTGCAGTTATCAAAATAACAGTGCCGAAAAATGTTAATGAGAGTATAAAAAAGGCATTGGAGGAAATAGATAAAGCGTACAAGTAACCCGTTTGAACTGCTATTTATTGAGGGAAATATATGGATGATAAAAAGAGACCTCTATTCATGATAGGCGTTGTCTGTGAGATGTTCAATGTGCATCCCCAGACATTAAGGCTGTATGAGAAGGAAGGCCTTCTCCACCCTCAGAGGTCGGGGGGCGCAAGACTCTATTCAGCGGAGGACCTTGAGCGCATAAGGATGATATTGAACCTTTCGAAGGACCTTGGCGTCAACAGGGCGGGTGTGGACATCATCCTCAGGATGAGACACCGGTTTGAATGTATGCACCGCGAAATGGAGGACATGATGGATTACCTCGAAAGTGACATAAGGCGGAAATTCAGGAAAAGGATAAAGGATGTTTTTGAAGATGAAGAATGATCGTATGAACATTTGAATGGAGGGGCATATGAGACCTGACAAATTTACCATAAAAAGCCAGGAAGCGATACAGAAAGCACAGGACCTTGCGCAGGAGAAAGGTCATCAGCAGGTTGATGTTGACCATCTGATTTTTGTCCTGTTTGAAGAGGGTATTGTTCCTGAGATCATGAAAAAGCTCGGAGCTGACATTGCTTTTCTGAGGAAGAATATAGAGTCCGAAATAGACAGGATGCCGAAGGTCCTCGGCTCTTCGCCCGTGGGCCAGCTGTATGTTACCCAGGAACTGAAAGATGTATTTGAGGCGGCATATAAAGAGTCTAAACATTTAAAAGATGATTATGTGAGTGTGGAACATCTTCTTCTCGGGGTAGTCAAAATAAAGAGCAGAGCTGAGAAATTGTTAAAAAAGAACGGAGTGACCTTTGATAAGGTCCTTTCTGCCATGCGTGAGGTAAGGGGAACCCAGAGGGTCACCGACGCCGCGCCTGAAGATAAATATCAGGCACTTAAAAAATACGCAAAAGACCTTACAGAGCTTGCTGAGCAGGGAAAGCTGGATCCTGTCATTGGACGGGACGAAGAGATACGCAGGGTCATCCAGGTGCTTTCACGCAGGACAAAGAACAATCCTGTGGTGATCGGGGAGCCGGGTGTCGGTAAGACAGCCATTGCAGAGGGGCTTGCACAGAGGATAACCTCCGGTGATGTGCCGCAGGGGCTTAAGGGTAAAAAGGTCGTTTCCCTTGATATGGGTTCCCTTGTTGCTGGGGCAAAGTTCAGGGGAGAGTTTGAGGACCGGCTCAAGGCAGTGCTTAAGGAGATAGAAGATGCGCAGGGCAGTGTGATACTTTTTATAGATGAACTCCATACGGTTGTCGGGGCAGGCGCTGCCGAGGGCGCGATCGATGCGTCCAATATGCTGAAGCCCGCTCTTGCACGGGGAGATCTCCGGTGTGTGGGCGCCACGACTATTTCTGAATACAGAAAATACATTGAAAAGGACCCTGCCCTTGAAAGAAGGTTCCAGCCGGTCTTTGTGCAGGAGCCTGATGTCGAGGACACTATCTCCATACTCCGGGGGCTTAAGGAAAGGTATGAGGTCTATCACGGTGTCAGGATAAAGGATGCCGCGATCATTGCCGCTGCGGTGCTGAGCAACAGGTATATTTCTGACAGGTTCCTGCCTGACAAGGCCATCGATCTGATAGATGAGGCGGCATCAAGCCTGAAAATGGAGATAGACAGCATGCCTGCGGAGCTTGATGAACTTGAGAGAAAAGTGAGACAGCATGAGATAGAGAGACAGGCTGTTATGAAGGAAAAGGACGAGGCCTCAAAGGAGAGGCTCAGAAGGATAGAGGAAGAGATAGCCGGGTTCAAGGAAAAAAGGGACCTGCTTAAGGTTCAGTGGCTCGGGGAAAAAGAGGTTATAGATAAAATTGGTTCTGTTCGTGAAGAGCTTGAAAATACGAAGATAGAGGCTGAGAAGGCTGAGAGAGAGGGCGACTTGAACAGGGCGGCTGAACTGAAGTATGGCAGGATGCTTGAGCTTTCCAAACAGCTGGATGAAGATAATGCAAAGCTCCTACAGCAGGAGAACAGGGACAGGATGCTGAAAGAGGAAGTTGATGAGGAGGACATAGCTGATATTGTCTCTAAATGGACAGGCATTCCGGTGAGCAGGATGCTTGAGGGAGAGGCTGAAAAGCTCCTTAATATGGAAGAGAGACTGAGACAGCGCGTGGTCGGTCAGGATGAGGCGATAAGGGCTGTTTCGGATGCGGTGAGAAGGGCGAGGGCCGGTATACAGGACCCTGACAGGCCCATTGGTTCATTCATATTCCTCGGTCCGACCGGGGTCGGAAAGACAGAGCTTGCGCGTGCGCTTGCGGAATTTCTCTTTGATGCACAAGAGGCGATGATAAGGGTTGATATGTCCGAATATCAGGAGAGGCATACGGTATCAAGGATGATAGGCGCGCCCCCCGGATATGTGGGATACGATGAGGGCGGCCAGCTTACAGAGGCGGTGAGGCGGAGACCGTACTCCGTGATACTCTTTGATGAGGTCGAAAAGGCGCACCAGGAGATATTCAATGTTCTGCTTCAGCTGCTTGATGACGGAAGGCTTACTGACGGACACGGCAGGACCGTTGATTTCAGGAATACGGTTGTCATAATGACATCGAACATAGGCAGTCAGCATATCCAGGAGATGCTGACAGAATGGGCCGATGAGAAGCAGATTCGCAAAAGCGTGATGGAGGACCTTAAGGCATTTTTTAAGCCGGAGTTTTTGAACAGGGTTGATGAGACCATAATATTCCATGCCCTTGACAGGGAGCTGCTGAAGAAGATAGTCGGCATACAGATGGAGCATATGAAGCGCTACCTGATGGAGAAAAATATTGACATTGAACTGACCGAAGGTGCAAAGGCCTGGCTTGCGGAATCGGGCTATGATGCTCTGTATGGCGCAAGGCCGCTTAAAAGGGCGATCCAGAGGGACATACTTAACCCGCTTGCTTCAAAACTGCTTGGAGGTGAATTCAGCCCCGGTGATGTAATAGAGGCTGATATTAAGGACGGTCTGGCGGTTTTCACTAAAAAGACATAAGGGTGCGGCGGTTGAGAAGAATCTTTATTCTTTCTGCAGCCTTTTCAGACTGAAAAGGCTGCAGAAGGTTTTGTCTGCTTATTTTTCCTTCAGTTCCTCGATAACAAATAGCAGCTGGTCTTCTATGACAGAAGCGTTGATCTTTACGCAGACCTCTTTTACCTGTGCGTCAAAGGGGGCCTCTATCGCGTTTTCCATCTTCATTGCTTCGATATTCGCGATCTCTTCTCCCTTATGGACGATGTCGCCTGCTTTGATGGCGCCCCTTTCAGGGTTTCCGATCCTCCAGATACTGCCCTGTATGGGTGATGCAATATCTCCAGCGGCTTCGGCCATCCTTATCTCGACTTTTTTGGCCCTTGGGGTTTCGACAGTATAAACACTTGTCTTACTGTTTACCTTTATCACAACATGGATGACACCTTCATGCTCAGCGCCGATCGAGACCAGCTCTATGCAGTAAGGTTTCCCCCATAGTTCGAACTCTACTCGGTCGCCGGGATTCTTCAGGCCTTCTCTCCAGACATCTGTCGGCAGTACCAGCGGGGCCTCTCCGTATTTTTCACGGAACTCAATGAACTGGAGTGCATCTTTCGGGTGCATTAGGTATAGTATGAACTCCTCTTCAGTGGGTATTCTGCCGATGGCCTCAGTCAGGTCTTTGTTAAGTTTTGTAAGGTCATCGTCATCAAGTGTGTCGAGCGGGGACAGCTCTTTTCTGCTTTTTATCTTTTCTTTCCACTCATCACCGAATGTGCTTTTGTATACCCATTCAGGGGGCCAGCCCATGGGGAGCTTGCCGTAGTTGCCGACAATAAGGTTCTTGAAATCCCCTGGAGTGTTTCTGAAAAGGTTGAGTATCTCTTCCTGTTCTTTTTTGCTCATTGCGGAAAGGTTCAATTTTTTTTCATCAATGAACTTTGTGAGAAGCTCGATCAGGTGATTGACTCCTGCCTCGCCTCTTTCTTTTGCGTACCCGTTCACTATTCCGCTGCATGTGACCCATGTTATCTGTGAGCCCGGGGTAACATCAAAGTAGTGTATGACCTTGTTGTAAAGTGACATTACTTTTAAAATGGCCGGCATGAAGTGCAGGAACTCGCCTTTTTCAGCCTGCTCAAAAGAGCTGGGGAACGCACCGCCGGGCATCCTGTGCATTGTGACGGTATGGTCATATCCCTTGAACGGGGATTCAGCCCATTCATAATGGCTTATCCATTCACGCACTTTCTGTACAGAGGCCTCAGCTGCAGGCCGGTTCAAATGTACGGGTATCCCTGATTCTTCAAAATAGGCATGTACTCCAAGGATCGGGGATTCGCCGTAAAAGCGTACCAGCGAGTCCTCTTCAACGTCGAATATCTTTGCGCCGGCCTTGGCAGCAGCCAGGAGAGCGGGCATTGCAAGACCGTCGGTTATGTGTCTGTGGTACTGGAGCACAATGTCAGGATATGCCTGCTTGATCGAATCAACAAGACTGCCTATCCTTCTTATGCTTCCGACCCCTGCCATGTCCTTTATGCAGACTACTATTTCATCTGTGCCGCCGCAGAGGGCAACGATGTCTTTGACAACGCCCAGGTAGTATTTATCAGTTGCCCAGTCAGCGGCAGTGAACGATATTGCTGGCTGGAAGAGCCTGCCCCTTTTCATCACTACCTCGGCAACAGCCCGCATATTCCTTACATCGTTGAGAAAGGAAAAACATCTCCATACATCAATATCTATCTTTGAGACAACATGTTCGATAACATTTTTAGGATACGGCCTGTATCCCCACAGGTTTGTCTCCCTGATAAGGGTCTGTGTCAGCACGTTGGGCATGAGCTGCCTCAGGAGTGCTATTTCTTCAAAGGGGTCTTCTTTTCTGTTCATGATCCCCACATGCCACCTTGCTCCGCCGTGACATTCTGAGCTGAAGAGCCCCATGTTGTCGTACTCCGGAGCCAGGGTCGCAAGGTCGTAAATGCGGTGTCTGTTCTTAAAGTCAGACTGTCCGGCGTCCCTCATGCCTGTTGAGGTAAAGAATACCTTCGGATCATCACGGAGCACCTTGACTATATCCTTCGGGGACATGCCCGGTTTTATGCGTATAAAGTTTTCCGGTTTATTTTTATTGTTCTTTGCTTCAGGTTTTGTTTTTTTCATGTTATATTCCTCACATCCATGGCTGCGGACCGAGAGCTGATATCTCCGCCACATATTTTGCAATTTTCAGGACCTCGTCCTCACTGTCCTTTTCTTTAAACGTTGATACAAGTTCATCGTGGTGTTCTTCAAGAAAGCGCGTTGAAAAGTCCCCGGAAATAAAATCAGGATGCCTTAGTATGCTTAACAGCAGCGGCTGGAGAGTTTTTATGCCTTCCACCCTCAGGTTCCTGCCGAGCGCCCTGTCCATTACCCTGATCGCATCCGCCCTGTCAGACCCTGCTGTCATCAGCAGCATGAACAGTGAGTCATAGTACGGGGGAACATCATCGCCTTCGTAAACGCCTGATGATACTCTGACGTTCGGTCCCTGCGGTACCTGGAGCCTTGATATGTTGCCGAATGACGGGCTGAAGGTTTTGGGGTCTTCAGCATTCATTCTGACCTCAAGCGCCCATCTGTTGGGGCGGATGTCAGACTGTGTGAACGGGAGTTTTTTCCCGACAGCAACATCGAGCATTATGCCTACGATATCGAGTCCGGTAATAAGCTCGGTTATTCCGTGTTCGACCTGGAGGCGCGTATTGACCTCAAGGAAGTAATATTTTCTGGTGCGTGAATCAAATATATACTCGACCGTTCCTGCGGACTGGTATTCTATCTCCCGCATAAGCCGTACAGCGGTAAAGCATATCTCATTGCGGAGGTTTTCATCGAGTGACGGTGACGGGGCCTCTTCGATGATCTTCTGGTTCCTTCTCTGTATGGTGCACTCTCTCTCAAAAAGGTGAATGGTATTGCCATGCCCGTCAGCGACTATCTGCACCTCTATATGTCTGCCGTACTCTATGTATTTTTCTACAAGTATGGTGTCATCACCAAATGCCTTCATGGACTCGGATTTGGCCTGTGAGAACGCGGTGGCAAGGTCCTTCTCGTTTTCGACCTTGACCATGCCTCTTCCGCCTCCGCCTGCTGCTGCCTTTATCATGATCGGAAAGTCGACATTGTCCTTTTTCATCCATTTTTTTATTTCTTTAACATCTTTAACATTGCTGATTCCCGGTATTGTAGGGACATTCGCCTTGATAGCGATCTTTTTTGCCTCGATCTTGTCACCCATCAGCCTTATGGCCTTGGTAGGTGGACCTACCCAGGTAAGTCCTGCATCCATGACCATGCGGGCGAACTTTTCATTTTCCGCAAGGAATCCCCATCCAGGATGAATTGCGTCCGACCCGGTCTTGAGCGCTGCGTTTATGATGTTCTCCATGTTCAGATAGGACTCGGCAGGCGGGGCCTCACCAATATGCACGGCTGAGTCAGCCATGAACACATGGTGTGCAAGACGGTCAGGTGTGCTGTAGACCGCTGTTGTCTTTATTTTTCTGTCCCTGCAGGTCTGCATGACCCTGACAGCCGGGACCCCTCTGTTTGCGACTAACAGTTTGGTTATTTTTTTATTCATTAGTTCTCTCCTCATTAAACCGTTGCATTCTTAAACAGTGCGAACAGCTATTTTATAATAATTGATGTATTAAGTTCTACGTTATAACTGAAACTTATATACTGGTTTGATAAAATGACTGTTTTTGTCTAAAATAACCGCATACTTTTAAGCTGATGGGGACAGGGGATGATTGTGCAGAAAAATATAGAGAACATCGGGGTATCCATGCTCGATACGCTGCAAAAGGTCTTCGGGTTTCAGGGATTTCGTCCTGACCAGGAAGAGATCGTAAAGAATATACTGGACAAAAGGGATGTCTTCGCTGTTATGCCTACAGGCGGGGGCAAATCGCTCTGCTATCAATTGCCGGCTAAAATCATGAAGGGGACAACGGTTGTTATAAGCCCGCTTATCTCCCTGATGAAAGACCAGGTTGACGCTGCTCTGGAAAACGGCATATCCGCGGCCTTTATAAATAGTTCGCTTACGCAGTCCGCGGCATCGTCCGTGTTCAGCAGATTGAGAAATAACGAGCTGGAGCTTCTCTATATAGCGCCCGAACGTTTTGCAATGCAGGGCTTCATTGAAACACTCAAAAGCGTCTCTGTCTCTCTCTTTGCCATAGACGAGGCGCATTGTATTTCCGAGTGGGGCCACGATTTCCGTCCGGATTATCTCGGCCTCTCAAATATCACAAAGACATTCCCGGACATTCCTGTTGCCGCCTTTACTGCAACGGCCACCCCGAAGGTTCAGGACGACATTATCGAAAAGGTGAAACTCAGGTCGCCCTTTACAGTGCGCGCGTCATTTAACAGGCCGAACCTTTTTTACAGCGTAAAGACAAAAAGCGGGCTGGAGACGGAGATAATCGATATTATCAAAAAACATCCCGGTGATCCCGGAATAATCTACCGTACTACCCGGGATTCAGTGACCACGCTGGCTGATTTTCTGACAGGGCAGGGTATCAGGGCATTGCCTTATCATGCCGGGTTGAGCCAGAAGGAGCGTACGGCAAATCAGGAGGCGTTCAATAAAGATGAGATATCCGTTATTGTCGCGACGATCGCGTTCGGCATGGGAATAGACAAGTCGAATGTGCGGTTTGTCATACATGCGGACTTGCCCAAAAATATCGAGGGCTACTACCAGGAAACAGGACGTGCGGGACGTGACGGAGAACCGGCTGAATGCATTCTCTTTTTCGGGAGGCAGGACATCCTGAAGATAAAATATTTTATCGACCAGGTTGAAGATGACAGGGAGCGGTCGATCTCTATGGAAAAACTGAACCAGTCAGTAAGATACGCGTCGCATAATGTATGCAGGCGCAGACAGCTCCTCGGGTATTTCGGCGAGGTCTATGAAAATGAGAACTGCGGCGCCTGTGATATCTGCACAGGGATAGTTGAGAAGATCGATATAACGGTTGATGCCCAGATATTGATGTCTGCGATGTCCAGGACCGGTCAGCGCTTCGGTGTCACGCATATCATTGATATTGTTTCTGGCGCAAACACAAAGCGCATCCGGGAACTCAAGCATGACAGTATCAAGACATACGGAGCAGGCAGTCACAAGGACAAAAAGCATTGGCGTTTTGTAGCTGACGAGCTCCTTGCGCAGGATGCTGTATGCCAGGAAGGGGACAAATATCCTGTTTTAGTGATCAGCCCAAAGGGTAAGGGCATACTTTTCGGTAACGAAAAAATATCCGCCTTGAAAAGAGAAGAGCCGAAAAAGAAACAGCGTCTTGGAGCAGGAGGTGAATTCGCGCCATTTGACGAAACGCTGTTTGAAAAGCTCCGCATGCTGCGCAAAGGCCTTGCTGATCAAAGTGGCGTGCCCCCGTACATAATATTTTCTGACAGAACACTCCATGAAATGTGCAGACACTATCCTGATGCCCTGCCTGAAATGGCAAAGATCATCGGTGTCGGGGATGCCAAGCTTGAACGTTACGGCGATGTTTTTATAAAGGAGATAAGGCAGTATCTTGAAGAGAATCCCGATATTTCAGTTACGGATGCGCAGGTTTATGAAACGCCTTTAAGCCCGCCCCGGCAAAAGGTAATAGGTTCGACCGTTGAAAAGACCTGCGAGCTTTTTATCGGCGGGCTTTCAATGGAGCAGATCGCAAAGGAGCGCAATCTTGCCTTGGCAACTATCACCGGGCATATCGAGCAGCTGATAATGGACGGCAGAGACATAGACATGGACCGTCTTATGGAGCCCGAAAAGCATGAGGGAATATCAAAATTGTTTCTGACGCTCAAGTCATGGCAGCTCAATCCCGTGGTCGAGCATTTCAAGGGGAAGGTAAATTATGAAGAGGCACGGCTGGTAAGGGCGTATATGCGTCGTGATCTGTAGTATTTTTTATAGAAGGGCATCATTACCGCCATTCAAGGGGTACGGAATTTTCACTGGCATAGACATTTAGTCTGTTACATAAATAGTCGGCACGCCTGTACTGCTTATCTATAAATTGATTTGTTCTCTTAATGTCTGCTCCGGATGTCCTGGCATTATGGTTTTTATCTCTGTATTCTTTCCATGCGTTTCGCATTGATTTAAAGTTGTAAAAAGTGGTCCTCCACCAGAGTTCATCATGCCCAGCCGGGCGTAAGGGGCTGTCAGGCAGCTCTTCCAGAATTACCAGGCGGTTTTTATTGTCTATCTGCATGTAGTATTTGCCCATGAAGTCCATCCCGACCAGCCCTTCAAATCCGGGTATATTCAGCTCGGATATGATAGTTGGAATAAACTCGTCTTCAGCTTCCCCGACCTTGATAGAATCGATAACCGTAAATACAGCAGGGGCAGTTCCGGCAATACCGCTTACCATGGTCAAAAGGTTGCCCTCATCGCTGTCAAGGAGTCCGAGCTTTTTAGCCAGTCTGTTTGAAATATGCATTCCGGGCGCCCCGGTATCGAGCAGCATCGGCACAGTAATGCTGCGGTTAAACGTTACAGGAATAATGATCCTTCTTACTGTCCCCTTATAGCGTATTACATACTTTTTAGGTTTCTTCTCCTCAACCGGCTCTTTGTATGTGTTTGATGGCAGTGTTTTTTCCATTGTATCCGCGGTATCTGGTTCAGTTGCAGGCGGACTTTTTTTATCAGAACTGTCTTTGTACTGGTCAAGGTCCTGGTTTGTGAAAAGTCCTGCATTTTGCCCTGCCGCAGCAGGTGAGAATGTGATCAATAAAAAAAGGGCCGCGCATATAAGGATATTCATATAATTTCCATCGGTCTGCGGGCTGGAAAAGTTAAGGGAATTATCAATAAATGCAGGGCCATTTTCTGAATAACAAAGTTCGAGGGATCGTTCGGAACAGCTTTGATTCGGAGGTAACACATAAAGGTTCCTTCTGTGAAAACCGAGGTACAGAGTAAGGATATATCTATGTTACATGAACTTGAATACAAGAAATTTGATGTGATCGCAGCCATAAAGAGAAACACGAGGGTGCTGCATTCGATAATAGCGCTTATTGTGTTTGTTATTATCCTTTTGAATACAAGATTTATTTCTTCAGTTCTTGACTACATTCCCTTGCAGTCTGTAATTACTCTGTTTGCGGTCACGCTGGGGCTTGTGGTGGGTCTGATCTATCTGATCAAAAAGATCTCGGACACGGCAATGAAAAAAATAATGGAATACAGCAACCAGATAGATACTCTCCTTGTATTGAAAGAGCAGGAAATAACAGAGCGCAAAAAGGCAGAGAAGGCCCTGATAAACGCGCATTATGAGCTGGAAGAAAAGGTCCAGGAACGTACGGCCGATCTCAGTGAAACAAATTTAACACTTGAGAAAGAAATTGCGGAGCGTAAACATGCGGAGTCAAAGCTGGAGGGGCTTGTCCAGCAAAAGGACATGTTCATCACGCGCCTTGGACATGACCTGAAAACGCCTCTCACCCCTCTTGCGGGGTTGATCCCGATCATAAGAAAGCAGGAGAAGGACCCGGGAAACATGGGCCTGTTAGATGCATGTATGCAGAATGTTGATCGTATTAAATACCTGGTCATAAAGACCATTAAGCTTGCAAGGGCGGGTTCTGTTTCGGAGAATATCTGTCTTGAAGATATTCCGCTTATGTTAAAGGTTGATGAGTACATTGATAAGATAGGTTTTATGCTGAAAGAAAACGGGACCGTTGTTAAAAATAACATAAGACCTGAAATTACGGTCAGGGCGAACGAAGCAGACCTGGAAGAACTGTTTAACAACCTTATTTCAAATGCGGCAAAATACAGCCAGGACAATGGTGAAGTCACTATTGATGCAGAGCCTGATGATGGAATGATCAGGATATCTGTAAAGGATACTGGAGTGGGTCTGAGCAATGAACATATACAGCATGTTTTTGACGAGTTTTACAAGGTGGACGAATCACGTCATGAATTGAACTCTTCAGGGCTGGGACTGTCGATCTGCAAAAAAATAGCAGACAGTCATGGAGGAAG
>CBFDEG010000052.1:0-16886 GCA_965603765.1 uncultured bacterium
CGCCTTCATCATCCTCACCTTTTCTGAACGCTACCCTGAGAGGATGTGTTTCGAGAAATTCACTTATCGCGGCGGAAAGTATGCCCTCGCCTATCCCATGGATTATCCTTACCTCTTTTAGCCCTGCCATTGCCGCGTCATTGAGATAGCGTTCGAGTGCGGACAATGCAGGGTCAACCCTCTGACCGACCAGATTCAATTGCTTCGGCACACAAACATCTTCCAAATGACCTGCATGGTCAAAACGATCTCCTCTTCTGTTGAGAGGTTTCTTTTCTTTGACCGGTTCACACAGCTCTGTCAGCGGAAGTGTTATCTCTTTACCGTTAACGAGCAGTCTGCAGTTCCCGGACCTTTCATTTATTGTCTGAACAATTCCGTTCATCCCCATCCTGCGTATAGAGACCTTTTGACCCTGTTTAATATTTGCGAGCGCGGGCATGTCTTCAATTTCCTGCATCGATCTAAACTCGACATGTTTCCTGCCCAGTTCCCTTGCCGCTGCCTTTGCCTCATTCAGACCGGACTTTTTAATGGCCCTGATCATCTCATCCGCCTCGACCTTTGCACGTCTGACAACTTCCTCTGCCTCTTTATATGATTTCTGCATTGATGTGCGGCCCGATGCCTTTATCCCTGCAAGCTCTGCCTCAGCAGCGGCCCTGGCCTGTTGAGTTTCTCTTTTCAGTTCTTCAGTCTCTTTCAGTCTGACAGCAGCTTCAGCATTCTTATTTTTCAACTCTGCGATAAGTTCTTCGACCAGCCCGCCCTCTCCTGTTATAAACTCTTTTGCCTCAGAAATAATATCACTGCCCAGCCCTAAAGAAGCAGCCATCTCAAATGCATGCGAAGCACCCGCCTCTCCCATAACAAGCCTGTATGTCGGCCTGCAGGAAATATCACCATTGAGACCGGTCTCATTCATTTCCATTGCAGCGTTAATGAACCCCGGCTCGGAGTGGGCAAATGCCTTGAGCATGCCGAGATGTGTTGAGACTATCGTGAGAGCGCCGCTGCGGTTTATCTTTCTGAGTATCGCGCATGATAGCGCCCCGCCCTGCTCCGGGTCAGTGCCTGTGCCGAGCTCATCTATAATGATCAGCGAATTAGGCATGCTCCCATGTATTATCCCCGATATGCGGCCTATATGAGCCGAAAAGGTCGAGAGGTTCTCTTCTATTGACTGGTCATCCCCGATGTCCGCATAGACAGCGTCAAGAAACGGTATGGCTGTTCCTGAATCCGCGGGGACATGCATGCCTGAAAGCGCCATAAGCACCAGAACACCGGTGGTCTTAAGGGTAACGGTCTTGCCTCCTGTGTTCGAACCGGTAATTACCATGCCTGAATGGTCCCGGCCTATTTCAAGGTCAAGCGGGACAAGCCTCTGTCCACGGCCGTCTGCTGAGAGGGCCTTCCATAAAAGAGGATGCCTTCCATGCACTATCTTCATATGCGCCTTCTCATTCAATTCAGGGGCGGACATATCCATCCGGTCGGCAAAACACGCATATGACTGTACAGCATCAACATCCGCAACAATACGATAGTCCTGTTCTATCTCCTGAATATGCTCCCGGAGCAGTGCGGATATATTTCTGAGTATCCGGTATTCCTCCAGCTTCTCCTCGGCACGATTGGATTCAAGCTCGTTTCCAAGCTGCTGTATAGGGTACGGTTCAACATAGACTGTCTCGCCGGTATTAGAGATGTCATGGACAACACCGGGCACCTTGCCTTTAGAATCCCTCTTTACGGGGATGACCCATCTGTTATTCCTTTCGGCAATAAAGTGGTCCTGAAGATGCGGGGCAAGTGACCTGTCCGCGAGTATTGCCTCCAGCCCTCTTTTGATCCTGACCTCACAAGACCTCATGCTGCCGCGGATATCCGCGAGCGCGGGCGATGCCTTGTCAAGTACCATTCCATCATTGTCGATCGAGCGGGTAATTACAGACAGCAGCGCTTTATGTGCTGTCAGTCCGGATACAATAGCAGACAGTCCGGCATACAGGGTATTGTCACTAAATCTTACGAGACTGTCAGCGGATATAAAGAGAGGCAGAAAAGACCTTATCTGGAACGGGTCGAGGACAGCATCAGCAGGCCTGACCTTTTTAAAAACAGTGGTCAGGTCCTCAAAATGCTCAATACCGGTCCGCTCTCCCTGTGAGAAAAGCTTACGGCATTCGGACACCTGGCCGAGCCTGGCCCGTGCCTCATTAATGTTTTTCAGTGGTCTTGTGTTCCTGACAAGCTCTGCACCGGGCGCGGTGATCGAAAACGATGCCGCCATAGTGAGCACCTTGTCAAATTCAAGGACACGAAATGTATGTTCGTCCATTATTTGTAGCGGAAAGAGGGAAAGCCGTTACAGACTAATTAAGAGATAAGCCCTTGCTCCTTCATCTCCTTTACCATCTGCTCAAACTCTTCAGGATTTTCACGTGCGAGCACGATCATTGCGTCATACGCCTCGGCAGCCCCCTCTATTTTAGCGAGGTATTTATCAAAAAAATCGATAAAACCCTCTTTCTTGGCCTTGATGGTATAATTGTCCTCAAATGCAAAACTTATCGTCTGTGCAATATTTGCTATTTCATCACTGTTCATGGGATATACTCCTTAAAATTTAATAGTGCTCAAAGGCATCTTACTATGCAAAACGGGCTTTTTAAGATTACCCTTATGGATGGAGATTGTCAAGAATTGCCTGTTCAGGCAAATAAGGCGTCAGACGTACTGGCCCCGATTATCTTATTTTTGACATCTTCGAGATCATTCTCAGAGATGCCGAGGATATCGAGCGCAGCATGGTCAAAAGGATACTGAGGGTCACCTTCTGTAGGACTCATAACATTCTTTGCTGATAAATAGTCAGCAAGATGTATGATAGCGATACGTTTGTGATATTTTGTTGCCATAGACGGTTTATGATGATAAAGAATGGTGTCCATGACCACACTCGGCAGGTTCCATTTTCCGGCCAGCCAGTGGCCTATATCAGCATGTGTATATTCAAGTATATACAGTTCCGATTCCAGAAGCGGTCTGCCCAGGTTATATGTAGTTATTACTTTCTTATAGGTCTCCGGAAAATATTTATTCAGTATCAGATAGCCTATATCATGCAAAATCCCGTTGATAAGTATCTCATCAGAAACTTCAAGTTTGAACTCCCTCCGAAGAACTCCGGCAATAAACCCTACGCTCACGGAGTGGTTAAAGATACGTTTATAATCAAGGGCGCTTTGTTCCCTGCCATTGGTCATAACAGTTAGAAGGGAAATGCCGAGAGCAATATTCTTGACAGTGTTAAAACCTATCCTCAGGATCGCGCTGTCAAGTGTCTTTGAAGGTACCCGCGCCCCGTAGAATGCTGAGTTGGCAACACTCATTATCTTTGCGGTGATTGCCGGGTCATTCCTGACGATGTTCTCAAGCTTGTTCACTGAGACAAGATCATCCCTGACAATGCTCAGGATCTCATGGGCCACTACAGGTATGGTCGGCAGTTTTTTTATCTTCTCTACGTGCTCGCGCAATGATTCAATCATAGAAACATTATACGTTATGAACCAATAGTAATCAAATGATCAAGATCACAAAAAAAAAATGCTGTTATTACCGGAGAAATAAGAGCCATAAATTAACAGTTATGACAGATTGGCAAATAAAACACCAACTATTACTGTGTCATAGACTGCCTTGCCTGCGAAAAAAAACACGGTCGATGAAAAATCGAATTACTTACCCGCTTCAATAATAACTTTAATTGACTCGTTTGCATCAGCAACAAGCTTAAAACCCTTACCGCCTTCATCAAACGGGAGCCTGTGAGTGATCATATCATTGAGCACTACCCTGCGGCTGCTCAGCATTTTCATTGAGAGTTCCAGATCAAACGGGCCTGCGCCATATGATGTCATCAATGTTATCTCATTTCTCCAGAGGTCATTCATCGGAACAGGTACATGCTCTTCAGGGCGAGGAACAGCAAAATAGAGCACAGTGCCTCCACGGTCAACACAGTTGAGCGCTTCGATGGATGCATTAATAGACCCCGCGCAAACTATTACAAGGTCTGCAAGCCTTTGCTCATTAAGCTCAAGCAGACGCTCACTGACATTGTCCCTTGCGTTTATCACAGCATCCGCGCCGAACTTTTTTGCGGCCTCAAGACGGTATTCGGTTATGTCGGTGGCTATTATCCTGCCTGCGCCCAGCGCCCTGGCAAGGCTTATATGGATAAGACCGGACATGCCGCTGCCTATCACGAGTACTGTCTGCCCGGGCTTCAACTGCGCCAGTCTCTGTCCGCGGACAACGCATGCAAGCGGCTCTATAAATGTTCCCTCTTCATATGACATACCATCAGGAAGCAGGTATACACCGCTTTGAACGTTTATTTCGGGAATGCGTATGTACTCGGCAAATCCGCCGGGGTCATAATTTGTGCTATGAAGAGTATCACACGCTGTATGGTTGCCGTTAAGACAGTAGTGGCAGATATTGCACGGGACATGGTGTGAGACAAACACCCTGTCGCCCTTTTTATACTTCTCTACCCCTTCCCCTGTCTCAACTATCTCGCCGGTCATCTCATGACCAAGCACCTTCGGGGCCTTTTTTATACGGTACCATTCCATGACATCGCTTCCGCATATGCCGCTGGCATGGACCTTCACGAGGAGTTCACCCGGGCCTATCTTCGGCACGGGCATCTCCTCAACACGTACATCACTGTTGTTGTAATACATTAAAACACGCATAAGTAAGTTAGTAAGCGGGTAAGTTCGTAAGCGTGGAAGTTAAAAACTTACCAACTTTCACGCTTTCCAACTTTCACGCTTCTTTATTTGCCCTTTTTTGGTTCTGATTTGCTTTTTATCTCTTTGAAAATATCGTCAGCCTCTTTCGGTGTCGCCTTTTTATGTACAACAGCGTGAAGCGCTCTCATCATTGCTACAGGGTACGGATGCTGCCACACGTTCCTGCCGAGGTTGATACCGATCGCGCCTTTCTGCATACCGTCATGCACAAAATTAAAAACCTCTCTCTCGTTCTTGCACTTGGGCCCGCCCGCCATTACAACAGGAGCAGGACAGCCGTTTGTGACCTTTTCAAAATCCTCGCACCAGTATGTCTTAACCACTCTGGCGCCGAGCTCTGCGGCTATTCTGCAGCAGAGTGCAAGATATCTGGCATCACGTTTTTCAAGCTCTCTGCCGACAGCGGTAACAGCCATAACCGGAATACCGTAATCTTCACACATATTAACAAGCTTTGACAGGTTCATAAGCGTCTGCTTTTCATATTTGGTGCCGATAAAAACGGACATGCCCACTGCTGTGGCATTTAAGCGGAGAATCTCTTCTATTGATGTGGTCAGACCCTCATTTTCAAGGCTCTCACCTACCATGCTGGTACCGCCGGAAACTCTCAGAATAACAGGCTTGGTCTTTGCGGGATCTATGGAATTACGCAGCACGCCCCTTGTTACAAACAACGCGTCAGCATACGGAAGAAGGGGTTTAATGGTTTCTTCAGGTCTTTCAAGACAACTTGTAGGTCCCTGAAAATATCCATGATCTATCGGAAGAAAAAAACACTTTCCGTCAGGTTTGATAATTTGCGACATACGGTTCTTCATACCCCAATCCATAAAAATCCCTCCTTGAAAATATTAGATATTTAAAAAATTAACTCTTTTTCTTAAATTTTTCAGCGCCGTCCTTAAGCTTCATTGTTTCTTCAAGCATCATGATAAATTTGATATATTTAAAACCAAACTGCATGAGCTCAACTTCATCGGTCTTTATCTTTTCGAGTGTGTCAGCATCTACATCAAAAACATCCAGGAATTTGCTTTCAAAAATATATTTCTTGAACATGTCCATGTCATAGCTGGCAAGATATATCTGAAATTGTTTACTATCCTCAACTTTACGACCGGGAAGATTCTTTCTCAGCAGTATGCTTTTCCATTCCTTATTGAATTCATCATACTGATCGGCTTCCTGATTCTCAAGCCATTCCTTAATGGTCCATTCCTTATCTTCATTATGTCCGAGACAGTGAGGCTCTTTAATAAGAAAATAAAATTCCTCCACAAAAGGATTTTTGTCCTTATCCTCTTTCCTGAGAGCTCCCTGCCCAACAGGATAGTAACGGCAGTTTGCAGGACGGTCCGTGTAGATCGAACATCCGTCAGCATTAAGGAACGGGCATGACTTATTATCATCATCGTTCAGCTTCAAAATGGCCAATGGATTCGAGGACTGATCATCTATTTTCATATAGGTGTGCTGTTCAAGAAATTCACCTGATGACATATCGAGCCTCTTCTTCAACCTGATAATGTCATATGGTGTGAGAAGTATCTCAATCCCGCTGCAGCACTTTGTAAAACATTGAATGCCTTTATGGCATCTGAACTTTATCTTTGAATTTATCGACAGCTTTTCAGGGACAACAGAGTCCATTTTGCTCATATCAAATCTCCTTTAAATATTAAAATAGAACGTTAATTATAACAGTATCTCAGTGATAAATCCAAAACAGAGATACCTATTGAAAAATCAATATACCTATGCACCCGTAATAAGTCATCAGTAGGATGTTACCTTGTCATAGTGGCACTTGCGGCAGAGGTCAAATATTCCCTGCGCCTCCAATGCCCATAGATTAGGATAATCCGATGCATGAGGATTGTGACAGCTCGCGCACGAAAGCTCTTTACCTGCACGTAACGGGTCTTTTTTGTTATGCGTGGGATGCCCATTGGTTGAGAAGGAATCACCCAGCACATGTTTTCCTGAACCCTTTTCAAAATGGCAGTTCGTACATAACTGCCAGGTAGGCTTGAAAAGATTGAACGGATTATTCGAAGAATGCGGACTGTGGCAAACCGCGCATTTGCCTATATTTACAGGACCGTGAATATATTTTTTCTTTGCCCACTCCTCCTTCTTGTCAGTATGGCACTTGAAACACATTTCAGTGTCAGGCTTAGGCACTGCATACCTGACCTCAGCATTCTCATTATGACAGCTCAGACAGCTCCAGACTGCAGCCGGGCCGTGAACATACGGACTGGCAGTTATTTTTTTATGACAGGAGTAACAGGTCGATGCCTTATCAGCAGACTGAGCGTTCTCAGCTGTGCGTGCGGCAAATGTTGACGGGTTCACAGCCATTCGGTCAAACTCCCCCGGTTCCATCTTATGACACATTGCGCATTCAGGGTGTTTGTCAGCATGAAAATTATCATTAAGATAACCTGCAGGCACTTTCACATATTTCCCGATAAGTTCGGAACGCCTGAAAGCAGAGATAGAAATACGGTCTATCTCTTTACCGTTGCTAAGGGCGGCCACGTCAATATTATTAATTCCGGGGGGGATATTTTCTGCGAAACATACGAACTCCTTTTCCGGTGAAACACTTCTGCGTTCACGTCCGTTTATAAACAGTTTCACCTCATCAGCAGTCCCCTCAGGCAGACTGACGGATATACTGATCAGATCAAATTCCATGGCCACTTTATCAGGGGGATAGTTCAGGGACAGTATTCCGGCTTCAGAAGCTATTGATGTGAACATCAGAAAAAAGACAGCGTATAGTAATATCCTTATTTGCATTTAGATATAGATGAAGGCAATATCTGTTTATGGATTATCTTCTCTATCGCTTTTTTATACATCTTTATTGACCGGTCCTTATCGCCTTTCAGTTCATATGCCTTTCCGAGTTCATAATATGTCATATGCGGATAAGGGTTTGCAACAGATGCTGCATTTAATATTTCGATCGCGGCATCCGCGTCACCCTTCATCACAAGCGCGCCGCCCTTGCCTGTCCTGGCATCATTGGAATGGGCATTTATCTTTAATGCATCATCAAATGCCGCGAGCGCGGCATCAGCGTCTTTGTTCTCAATATATAAGAACCCGAGCAGTATATGGGGTTCTATTAATTCAGGTTTAGCCTTTATGGATTTTTCAACGGTATCAATTGCGGCATCGATAAGGCCTGACTTGACGAATTTAAGTGCAAGGTTATAACGCCTTTCTGATTCAAGTGTGCCTTCATCAACCTCTTTTCTGTGGTTGGTCAGTTCGTTCTGAAGCTGGGCCTCGTCAATCTCCCCTATGGCCTTTCTCAGATGTCCCTCGAGTGCTTTTTTGTACGAAAGTGCATGGCTCGGGATACCGAAATCGATTTTGCCTTTGTTGTCAATTATCACGGTTGTCGGATAGACCCTTATACCGTAGGTGCTGTACACCTTTCTGTCAGCGTCAATAAGCACAGGAAACTTGATACTGTTTTCCTTAACGATTTTCAGGGCAGCTTCTTTATCATCGCTATCGGCTATCATACTTACTATCTCGATATTCTTGCCTTTAAACTTTTTAAGTACATCACTGCAGTCCTTTATAGCAAGAAGTGAGCGTTTATGGTCAGTCCTCCAATAAAGGAGCACCACTGTTTTATCCTTATAATCACTGAGTGAAACATAATTATGGTCCAGGGAACTCAAGGTGAAATCAGGCGCAACCTCACCGGCTGAAACACTGATGGCCCCGGCAACGGGATTAAATAAAAGCATTATTGAAAAAATAACCGTAAGCAATATCATTTATTTATCTCCATTTTAATTCTGTCATATTTCTTGACCTTGTGACAGCCCGGGGTACAGCTTCCGCCTGTCTCTGTCTTATTAAAATTGACAGGAAGCTCCCATGCGCCAAAAGGCACACCCTCTCTGATATGCTTCGGGAAATTACTTGCATGTGTCTCGTGGCATGCCCTGCATGTTCTGCCTTTAACAGGTTTGTTCACATGTTTAAAGTGCAGATTCATATTGCCGTTCCTGAAATTGGTAAGTTTTGTTGTCTCAGGATTAAGCACTATCGACTTTTCATGACAGCCGAAGCAGAGGTTATAGTTTTCAACCTTGAACGACTTGTAGAATGTTTCAGGATACGGATTCCTCAATATCCTGAAATTTGCAGAACCATGAGGATCATGACATCCTGAACAGTCCTTCTGTTTTATAGGTCCGTGATGGTCTGAATTTTCTGCAAGCCACTTTTTCATGTTAATAATACTTTTACCGGCCTCCCTCTTATACTCCCTGTCATGGCAGCTGAGACAGAGGTCCAGCGGCTCCATAAGCAGATTTTTAGGAATATTAGAAGCATGCACATCATGGCAGTTCAGGCATGTCCCGTCCTTCTCGAGCGCGCCATGTTTGACCGCTGCATTTGCAATGTGCTCTTCTTTGTCAGTATGGCAGTCAAGGCAAAGCTCCGGCACCTCGGCATCAAGCATGAACTGCTTGGAAGCTGAATGAGGATTGTGGCAATTCACACAGTCCTCGGCAACAGGTGTATGAACATATTCAGAATTGTGAACTGATTCCGCCTTATCGGTATGGCACATAAAACAGAGGTTAGGACCTTCTTCCCTCAGGTTCTTAACATAGTCAGCTGTATGAGGGTCATGACATGCAACACAGCCCCCGACAGCGGCCGGCCCGTGAACAAACTCTTTACCGACCAGGGCTTCATCATGACAATTAAAACAGAGGTCCCCTCCCTTTGCAAGAAGCTGAAACTTGTAAGGTGAACCATGCGGACTGTGGCAGGCTGTACACTCGCCGTCAGCCACCGGTGTATGTGTAAGTTTCTTTGCAGGAAATTTCTCGTGACACTCATAACAGAGCTTTGAAACGTCGCTGATCACCTTGAACTTGTTTTTTGACGGTTTTTTAACATGCTTCGGGGATTCGCCATGGCATATCTCACACTCACCCGCTGCAACAGGGCCATGAATGAATTTGTTCTTTTCCAGGTCAGCATGGCACTTGGATGTAATACAGGAAACCTTTTTCGGCGCCTCTGCTTTTACATCAGCCGCGCCGGACACACCCGGCCGGGCAATTAAACATACAAATAAAATCGATAAGACAACGTAAATCCTTTTCATAATACCTCCGGTTATATAAATATAAAATAATTATCAAGCAGAAAAAACTACTAATATTACTCGATTTATCGGGATTATTTCAAGCAAATGCTACTTTACCGTCATACCGGCATAACCAACTACATTATCCATATCATCGGTAATCTCTCCCGAGGTCATGTATTTAACCAGCCGGCCCTCTTTAGAGCCGAGCCGAGCGGCCGCGTAAAGCATTGCGGTCACAGGAATTACACCGCACATGGATATCGACTGCTTCTTCACAATACTGAAAAGGCCCTCCGGATCAAGCTCAACGACCTTTTCTATTGCTTTAGCGTCATTACGCCTGGCAACCACATCACTTACATAATGGCTCATATCAGAGCTTGCCACTATTGTAACAGGGTAGTCGGTTTCCTTTATCACATCAGCAACAGCCTCACCCACAGCGCTGCATACTTTAAGTGTATTTGCCATTATTGTAATAGGGACGATCTTTATGTCAGGGCTGAAATGGAGCATGAAGGGAAGTTGTACCTCAAGGGAATGTTCCATTAAATGGGCAAGTTCGTTTTCCTCGAATATTTCAGACCGCGCCTTCAGGGCCTCTGCAACAGCAGTGTCCACCTCAGCAGTGCCGTTGGGCATTTCCCACTTACCTGAAGAAACGATAGAGACAGGTTTTCCAAGGCCTGTATGATTGGGCCCTATAAGTATAAATGTCTTCGGAAACTCTATCTCTGAATAGACCGCACCCGCGACCATACCTGAATACATGAGTCCCGCATGCGGTGAAACAATACCGATGACCTTTTCTTTTTTAGCATCTGCATCTGTATTTTTCTGTATGATCTCGGATAATTCTTTACGTGAAGAAGGATAAAACTTTCCGGATACTGCCGGTCTTCGAAGCACTATTGGTCCCCTGTCTTTTAAGTGTTAAAAAAAATTAAAAACTGTCTATATCAGTATAATTCTTGAATTTTGTATATTTATCGAGAAAAGTGAGCTTAATTGTCTTGGTCGGGCCGCTCCTCTGCTTGGCGATATTAAGCTCGGCTACGCCTTCTTCAGCATCCTTTGCATTATAATACTCACCCCTGTAGAGGAACAAAATAGCGTCAGCATCCTGCTCAATCGCTCCGGACTCCCTCAGATCTGCAATTATCGGGCGCTTGTTTTCACCGCGCGTCTCACAGCTTCTGTTAAGCTGGCTGATAACAATGACCGGCACGGAGAGATCTTTAGCGAGCGCCTTCAAAGAACGCGAGATCTCTGATATAACCTGCTCTCTAGCGGCAAAAGAATTAGTTCCGCTCATTAGCTGGAGATAGTCGATGACAATCAGACCCAAACCATGCTCGGCCTTGAGCCTTCTGGATTTTGCCCTTATATCAAGTATGGTGTTAAAGGCATCATCAATATAAATGGGGGCATCAGCGAGCCTGCCCGCTGCGTTCACAAGTTTCCTGTAATCCTCCTTGGTATGATAACCGGAGCGTACCGCCTTTGAATCAACCTCCCCTTCAGAGCAGAGCATCCTGAGGACTATCTGCTCCTTGGTCATCTCAAGACTGAATATAGCAATAGGCACTTTGCCTTCAATTGCCGCATTTGTTATAACATTCAGAGCAAAGGCCGTCTTTCCCATACCGGGCCGTGCGCCGACAACTATCAGGTCTCCGGGATGAAAACCTGTGGTCGCTTCATCAAGGTCGGCAAACCCTGTCGGCAGTCCGGTGATATGCTCTTTTTTATCAAACAGCTTATCAACAAGCTCGATAGTGTCCTTAATAACATGCTTGATATGCACATATGACTGTTTGACCATTTTTTCGGATATGTTGAATATTTTTGTCTCCGCCTTGTCGAGAAGTTCGTGGACATCCTGTTCAGTGTCATAACCCTGGGCCACGATCTCGGTGGCAGTGTTTATGAGATTCCTGAGAATGGCCTTCTCTTTGACTATCTTCGCGTGGTATCCGGCATTGGCGGACGTAGGGACCATACTGACTATGGAGCTGAGATATGAAGCACCGCCGATGTCCTTTATCTGCTCCCTTTTACTCATCTGTTCGGTGAGAGTTATAAGGTCGATCGGCTCGTTCTTTTCGTAAAGATCGAGCATCGCTACAAATATCTTCTTGTGGGAGTCTTTGTAAAAATCGTCAGGATTGAGATTTTCTATTACTGTAGAGATAGATTCGTTTTCGAGCAGAATTGCGCCGAGGACCGACTGCTCTGCCTCGATGTTCTGAGGCGGCAAACGATCATGACCGGGCTGAGGGCGTCTTATACCGCCCTCCATCCTGCTGCCGTCACGAACGGAGTCAATCACAAATATACTCCTAGTCTTCTTTTGAAGCTGCTTTTGTTACTTCTACCTTAACAGTCGCGGTCACGTCCTGCTGTATCTTTACAGACACTTCATATGAACCGAGATGTTTGATCGGCTCATCAAGGACGATCTTTCTCTTGTCGACATCAAAGCCTTTTTCCGCTATGAGGCCCGCGATGTCCTTTGATGTTATGGAGCCGAAAAGCTTGTCTTCCTCACCTGCCTTTACCTCAAAGCTCAGGCTGATCGCTGAAATTTTACTGGCCAGATCATCCGCAACACCCCTGACCTTTTGTGCGCGTGCAAGCATGGTCTTTTTCTGATGTTCAAATTCTTTGATGTTTCTGGAGTTTGCCTCTGCGGCAAGGTCACGGGGTATAAGGTAATTTCTCCCATAACCATTTTTAACATCTACAACAGCCCCGATCAAGCCAAGACCTTTTACTTCTTCTTTTAATATGACCTTCATATGATTCTCCTATCTAGATATTTAATTTTCAGAATAATAACAGATTGTTATTTTAGCCTAAAGGCATAAAAAATTTAAAGTTTTTAAAAATATTTAATGACCTGCATTAAGATCTTTATCTAATTGCAGGACTTTAGATTAACCAAGACGCGCTATCTCCGCTATTTTAAAGGAAATATTTTACCGGGATTCAGAATGCCCCTCGGGTCGAAGACATCTTTTATTTTTTTCATCAGTTGAATGCTTGTCTGTGAAAGCTCCATATCAATGTACTCTTTTTTTGTCGTACCCACTCCATGTTCGCCCGAAATCGTGCCGCCGAGCCTCAGAGTTTCCTCAAAGATCTCTCTGACAGCGTCCTTTGCCCTTGCATACTCGTTCTGGTTATTTTTGTCGGTCATCACATTGACATGGATATTGCCGTCACCAGCATGACCGAAATTTGCGATTATCAATTTATACTTTTCCGCTATCCCGCGTAAAGAGCGGAGCATCTCCGGGATCCGGCCTCGCGGCACTACAATGTCCTCATTTATCTTTGACGGTTTAATATGGTAAAGCGCAGGGGATATTGCCCTCCTCGCCGCCCATAACCTCTGTTTTGAAAACATATCCTCAGCAATACTTATAGTTCCGTTCATAGCTTTACATACTGAAGCTATCTTTTCAGCATCCTTTGTGACAGCGGCATGCGTACCGTCAACTTCTATTAAAAGCAGGGCCTCAATGTCGAGCGGCAGACCGACAGGGTTGTACTTTTCAACAGCGCTGATGGACTCGTGGTCCATAAACTCCAGTGTCCTCGGAATAACCGAAGATGCGGTAATGCCAGCAACCGCTTCCGCAGCGTCATCAAGGCTTGAGAAGGTGCATAACATGGTGACGACCTCATCAGGCATGGGCAGGACTTTCAGAAATATCCGGGTTATTATCCCGAGCGTCCCTTCCGAACCTGTGAGAAGCCTTGTAAGGTCATATCCGACAACACCCTTATAGTTCTTGCCGCCTGTCATGAAGATTCTTCCATCGGGCAGTACCACCTCCAGACCGAGAACATAGTCCTTTGTAACACCATATTTCACGGCCCTCGGGCCGCCGGCATTTTCCGCTACATTACCGCCGAGAGTGCAGAATTTCATACTTGCAGGGTCAGGCGGATAAAAAAGTCCATAATCCTCAAGACGCTCCTGAAGCTTACTATTGATAACGCCCGGCTCAACGACCGCGACCATGTTCTTTTCATCTATCTCGATTATCCTGTTCATGCCCTCGAATGTGATAACAGCGGAATTCTCAAGAGGAACTGCCCCGCCTGTCATACCCGTACCCGCTCCCCTTGGAACGATCGGTATTTTATTCTGAAAAGCAAAGGCAGCTACAGCAGCAACATCCTGTGTGTTTTCAGGCCTTATCACCGCTGAGGGAACGCCCTCTGTTGAAGAGGAATCAAAACCGTAGCAAAGCATGTCTTCTTTATCCGTGAACACTTTGCCGGGCAATGCCTTTTCTATCTTTTTTCTGAACAGACCGAATGCCATAGTGGATTAATTATAACAGAAGATAATTTTTAAATAGACGAAGGATTTTCAGAGCACTACATTTTAAACAGAATTTTCAGCGCACTTTTTTCTGCGGCATGTTCAAAAGCCTTAAGGCCCTCTGTAAGTCCATACGATGCGGTTATAAGCGGCCCTGTAATGACCTTCTTTTCTTCTATGGCCTTCATAGCTCTGTCAAAAGGCCCGCAGCGTGAGCCGGTAACCGTAATTTCATTAATAACAATATTATTCAGATCTATCCCGCCTTTGTCAGCAACAGTCGTTTTCATAACGACCCTTCCGCGGGGACGGACAATATTAAGGGCTTTTTCGATCCCCCGTGCCGAGCCAGTACAGTCCACAACAATATCAAATCCTTTTTCATTGAACGATGCTCCGGGAGCGGTCTTTATACCGAGGACTTCAAGTATGGCGAGCTTTTCGGAATGGTTACCTACAGCTGTAAGACCGCATCCGGTAGTTGCAAGCACCTGCGCAACAAGGATACCGAGCTTCCCGTCACCAAGTACGCAGACCTTGTCCAAAGGCCCTATATCTACCTGCTCCAATATCTCAAAAGCCGCTGCAAGCGGTTCAGTAAAGACAGCCTCATCATCCGTCACTGAATCAGGTATCAGGTGAAGGTTCCTGACCGGAAGAGTTGCATATTCAGCAAATACACCGTCTCTGTTCAAGATACCGAGAACAGAACGGTCCGCGCAATGTTCTCTGACACCCTCCCTGCAGAAAGAGCATTTACCGCACCCTATATTTATCTCACCAACAACCCTTTTCCCTTCGAACTCTTTTGCATCACAGCGTTCCACAACACCCGTAAACTCATGGCCGGGAATGCCTTGAAATCCCATATAGCCTTTTATGATCTCAAGGTCGGTATTGCATATACCCGCAGAGGTGACCTTAATAAGGGCCTCGCCTTTTTCGGGCAGAGGGGCTTCATGTCCTTCCACATACTTAAGCTGTTCATCAAATACCAGTGCCCGCATCAGACATATTCCTCCTGTGTAAAGTAACTCCTGAATACTATTACGAAATCCGGCATCAGGTCAAGTTACAGGCATTCTGGCTGAGTTGCAAAGATACAGAGTTATTGACATTAATATATATACTGTAATAATATTAAAGTTACCTCGATAATGCCGCCTAGATGTTTTATGTACGCCAATTCCGGCAGAAAATACATCAAGCATTCAGTCGTGCATGTCGTTGAAAAACAGAAAATTATCAAATTGTAGTTATATTTTTGAAAGGAGAACACCAACATGGCAGGAAAAAAATCCAAAACAGACGTTGCAGCAAGAGCAGGCAACAAGAACCTCGGTAAACTTTGCAGCCTCTGCGGTAAAAAAATTGATGTTGTAATGTCAGTCACTTCAACCGGAAAAAAATCAATGAAAAGATTGTGCTGCGGCGAATAATTCATCAACTATACTGATCACAAGGGCGAACATTATGTTCGCCCTTTTTTATTTCTCTATTGATCGTTGAGAACTTCTAATTTATAAGAGGCGGGATACAACAGTCCGCAACACCCGGATTAATATTTTTCAGCATTGACACTCCTGTCACCGGATCAATTGCCCAAAGTTCATATCCATTAGTTCCATCCTTCGCTATAAAACAGAAAACACCATTAACATACATGAAATTCCATGGATTGGACCAAGCCGACCCGTAATTAATATCACCGGCAGGCATCGAGGCAGTTGTACCATCAGACATCCAGAGTTCACCGCCATGATTAAAATCTTCAGTCCTGAAATAGAGACTATTGTCAATTACTGTTAACTGGTCGGGATTCGCGCCACTTGAGCCAATGCTAACAACCATTTCAGCCTTACCGGAAGTTTCATTGAATGTCCAGAGTTCCTTGCCGTTACTACCATCATTAGCAAAGAAGTAGAGGGTATTGTTCAGATCAACAAAATCATACGGATATGAACCATCGCCGTTATTAATGTCACTTGCCAATACCGTACCTGCCAATGTTCCGTCAGACCTCCAGAGCTCATCACCATCATTTCCATTATTGGCCCTGAAATATAATGTTCCGTTAATATCTATAAGATATGCAGGGGAAGAACCAACCCTCCCGGCACGTATATCTTTCACTATGGCAGTCGTTGTTCCATCACTACTCCATAGCTCAATGCCACTCACACCGTCATCAGCTTGAAAATAGACCTTACCGTTCATAGCGGCAAAATGCTTCGGAGTTGAATTACCAGGACCGGGATATATATCCATGACCATTTGCGTACCATCGAAAGTTCCATCAGATATCCATGGCTCTTCACCAAAACCCGGCACACGCGCCATAAAATAGAGTTTGCCATTTACATTCTTCAAATACTCAGGAGAAGAATTTTCACCTTTCACCGTATTAATATCTTTTACCATATATGTACCATTTGCAGTACCATCAGATCTCCAGAGTTCATGTCCATCAGTACCATTAGTGGACTTGAACATGAGTACACCGTTCAGGTCAGTCAAATACACAGGTGCTGAACCTGCCGATCCCGGGTTTATGTCCTTAACAATAGCT